>NZ_AICU01000018.1:0-5499 GCF_000257865.1 Streptococcus mitis SK575
TAGTATCGCTCTCGGTTACCGATTGCGTTCCTATGGTTCGTGAAAGGAGGTGAGCTTATTGCATTACATTTTTGACGTCTTACTTGCTATTATGGCGGAAGTAGCTGCACACTACATCTGCAAGTGGTTAGATAGCAAGGACAAAGACCGAAGCTAGCCCAAGATACCCGTTAATCTGAAAAGAACGTAAAAAAAGCCCTGGAGGACTGCCATCCTCTAGGGCTTTGGTGTGCTATTGCATTACATTTTATAACTCAATTATACCACATTATTCTGTTTTATTTTACTTTAAATAATAATTTTTACGTTCCCAGTTCCATATTGCTACAATTTCACGACCTGAAGAAGTGCCGTCTTTATCCTCTCCAGTTTGAACAAGATTACCATCTTCTAAATCATCAAAATCAAACTGTTTCTTGATTTCTTTGAATAACTTGCCAAAGCCTATCTGTCTCTTTCTATGTAGCCCTGTCAGCATATCATCTACTATCTGCAGTTTCTCCTGATCCGTAAAATCCATTTTTTCATCAGTCACGTCAAACGGTTTTACAGGATATTTTGCAGTCTCCAAAATAGCACCTTTCAAGCCTTTGCCTTTATCGGCTTTTACAGCTCTAATATCAACCATGGGAGTATAGTCTAGCTTCATAGCTTTCTGCCAAAGTTCCGTCCATTCCTCCTGGGTTAAATAATCATCTTTTGACCTGAAATAGCCTGGCTTAACCATTAGTAAAACATGCAGATGAGGATGATAGCTGTCTAATTCTTTGGAATAAGTAACCTCTGTCGCTCTTAGAAAACCAATCAAATTTTTATCGACTTTCTTATACTTCATCAACCTATTGAACCCTCTTAAAATATCCGTCATAGACTGATTGAGTTCTTTACCTGTCACATTTTTAACCGTCAATGTCAAAAATAGAAAGCGTCCTTTTGGCTGTCTAATCATTGCTTCTTCAACTATTTTGCTTGCTTGATAAGAATATTTCATAGAACGTCTCCAGTTGCAAAGCGCACACAGCTTATTTTTGCAGAAATAAGACTGATATAGTTTCTTCGTTCCGTCCGACTGTTCGACAAATTTTAGAACTTCAGCACATTGATAAACTCTCTCAAATGAGCGATAACCTAAAATATCCAACTGACTTGCCAACTCAATATTTTTAAGTTTACGTTCTCTCCATTTTCTGTCTTTCCCTGTTTTTGAAACATCTTTCAAGGTTTGTAACCCTTGATTTTGTTTTTCTTTCATGTTATAATTTACCTGTAATTACAAAGAAATATAGAAAAAGTCCTTGCAATTTTCCTAGCTTTTTATGATTTTGATTGAACACCTAAATTATATCAAAAGCTTTCACAAAAAACAAGGCTTTTTTTGTGCCTAAAAACCCAGTAAAATCAAGGGTTTAGACCTATTTTGATACCCTATTTTTAAAATCTCATTATTTCTATATGTATCAAGATAAGAAGAAACCCCCCTGCGGGGGCTTTCTCAAGGGGCTTTCAGCCCCTTTTTTTAGCCCTTATTTACCGCTTCAGCCATCTTTTGAATTTTGGCATAAGTGTCATATTTTTCTCTAAGTTCTTTCGATTGGACGAAACTTCTGCGCCATAATCGACGTAGCTTCATTTTTGCTTCAGGGCGTTCACAAACTGCGTTGTAATCTTCCGCATCGAAGGCCCTGGTAAAAGTCCACCGTCCTGCAATCGTTCGACACTCGACAACCTCAAATGTCTGCTCTCTTAATTGCTTCACTACACGTGTAAAGACCTGACTTGTACCGACAATTTTAATACGCTGTTTCCGTTGCTGAGTAATCTCTGCCAGCAAGCCTTCAGGGAATTTTTGCCAAGCGCTTGAGTTATATTCATTTTGTATCTCATCGATGGCAAATATAACCCCTTTTAGGCCGTTTCTCAGCTCGAAAAGTTGTTGCCAGCTATTCATAGGCACATCCTCATGAACATAGCCGAAATTGGTACAAATAATCGCTTCAGGATACTTCTTTCTCATGCGTTCAAGATATTCAGTCATAGCCATTGTTTTTCCGCCACCCTGACGACCACAATACAAGGTTAGACCGTATTCTCTAAATTCTTTGCCGTTCTTAATACGATGATATAAATCATAAGACAAAGCGCCTATAAAGCTAAAAATCTTCAAATATGCAGGCTTTTCCGAAAGCACCTCAAATTGCTTTCCTCGAATACCTTTTTTTCTCATAAACAATAACCAATGCTAAACAGATAAAACGGGCGCCCGCAAATGCGGGCTTTCCGTTTTATCCTGCCTACCCTTTCTTATTTTTTTAATTAATAAACGGTATTCGATGTATAAGCCAATTTATACATTTCGTACCGAAAAGCGAAACATAAAAAGTAGATATCAACCCTATACAGATAAAAATATCTCTAAAAGGCACAAATGGCGATGCCTCATATAAAATATTAGATACCGCATTTAACGCTGATACAAAATTATTGACGAACTCAAATGACGGAAATAAGCCTATCAACCACTCTAAAATTTTAAAACAAACACTTAAAATCCCTTGAACCATTTTAATCCTCCGCCACTTTATGGAACTTTCTAGCAAAGAATAAAGCCATCAAAACATAAGCTAAGGCTCTAAACACCATCTTAATTGGCGAAGCCAATTTTGTTGCTGTTGCTCCGTTTAATATCACATAGTTAGAACCCAAAATATTTACACTCATATCACTTATTGTGTCCTTATCATTAAAATCATACCTTAAAGGAACCATCACAGGGAATTTTCTCCTGAAAGTGTCATTTAAACTGCTCAAGCGTCCTCTTAGCCATGTTTCATCAATAGAGAATGTCCACGTTATAGCCCCTGTAATAGCGTCAGCAATCACTTTTGAGAGAGTTTGAAGAAATTCCCATATCTTACTTAAAATCCCTATAATTCCCCCAGGAATAGCAAGAATAGCTTGTAAGATTTTAGCAAGCCAATCCCAAAGCGCTTTTAGTCCATCTAAAATTGCTCCTGGTATGCTCAAAATAGCGTTTAACAATTTTTTTAGAAAATCTAATATCTTATCAAGCCAGCCTGTTCCTGCTCCCACAAGCGTTCCTGTTGCCGTCTGCGCCCCTGTTAATGATCCTGTCGCTGTTCCTGCTCTAACCCTTGCAAGTTCATCTGTTTGCGCCCCTGTAAGAGCATAATCTGATAACGTGCCAATTTGTGGCAACGTTGCCCCTATAGCAGCTGCTTGACTATTAAATGTCACAGTTGTTGACGCTTCAGGAAACGCAACATTTATATACTGTTCTGCAGTTTTTACTGTCATAGCGTTTTGCATCATATTCGCTGTACTTATCTCCTCCCTAACGCTCCCTATACCCAATTCAGGAATAGACACATCTGTAATTGTCACAGGCTTATCCGTTGCCAAAGCTGTCGCAAACTCGGTGACATGCTCACCTCCTGAAGTGAAATCAGCAACCTCTTGCGCTGTAATCGTCAAAATCAATTTAGTCAAATTTCCATTTGCGTCTCTGACCTCTTTTTGTGTTCCCAAATTTATCAAGTTAAAAAAAGCAACTTTTGCCGTCGTCGGCTCAAATGACGCAATAACCGTAATTGAACTTAAAACATACTGATTTACTCCAGTATAGGAACTATTTAAGCTTTTCCAAGATGATGGAGGAGCCGTACTCAGAAATATATTTGATTTACCGTAAATATTATTAACCACATTATCCGAATAAGGGAAATCATGGTCTAGATATTCAAGATATACCGAAGCGTCTAATCTGTCTTTAGTATTTAATAAACCTGTTTTAACAAACGTACCACCTGAATAATCAGTAGTTGGATAGTATTTTGTCATGGTTGTCCCTGTTTTGCTATATGCTTTCAAAACAGCGCTTTTAAACGTATTATCAATTTTTACAGACGTTCCATTTACGAAACTAGACAAGGCATATCCTGCGAGTCTCAACTCATCAGCCACCGCATTTCCAAAGGCTGCTATATCGTCCCAATTCGTGACCACAAGACCTAAAAGCAAAACGGCAGCAAGTCCGATTATAAGAATAGGCAAAGAAGCCGCGCTGGCTCCTGCCCCTGCTAAATAAGTCAAACCGCCACCCAAAGTCAGCGCTTCAGCTTTTACAGTTCTAGGTCTAGAAGTCGTAAAAATCAAAACTACAATACAAAAACAAACTGCTATTTTTTTAATAATTTTTTTCATTTTGCTCCTTATCAAAAAAAGCACCCTTTCGAGTGCTTTTGATTAAAAGAATTTCTTGAGCGTTGATACTGCAAAGCGAACAGCAAGGCTCGCTCCTAACACAGCGGCACCAACTGGCAAGATAGACGGAACTGCCTGCAAAACTGCGTCCTTAACAGGTGCTAAAAGGTCAGCTGTAATCATAGAAAAATCCTCCAAAATTGTTTTTTTTAGGTATAGTTTAACGTCTTTACCCATAGACAAGTTTTTAGAATACAAATTGTTTTAGTAAATGGTTTATAAAGAAAAATAAAAGGAGACCAGGAATGACAATCACTCCGTAAAAAGTAATGACATTTGCCTGCATATGGTACAAATCGTAATCTTTTTCAACTTTGGTAACTATCTTTGCTATTTTTTCATCAGTCTCGGTTTGCTTGCCGTTTTCTTCTGTCAGCTTAGATAGATTTTTCAATTCTTCTAGAATTTCATCAGAATCTTGTTTTTTCTCTTGATTTTCATCTTGCTTTTTCTTTTCAAGTTGCTCTTGTTCCTGTTTATCTTTATCAATGCGCTCATTAAATTTCTTTAATTCGTCATAGACTTTATTTGTTGCTTTTGTCTGTTCATTCAATTTCTCAAGTAAACTTTTATTGTAAGACTCAAATACACTTGAGAGGTTTGAATTATCTTCAGGCTTCATTATGCAGCCACATCAACCGCTTCAACATTTTCAAAACGGTCAAAGGCAACTTTTTTAGTCGCAATATTAACTGTCATGAACATTTCAGCTTTTGCAGGTAATGGATTACGAGCAATCAAAGCATATTGTGCTGATGTAAGGCTATATTTTACAGGCAATAGACCTACAACATTTTCAGGATCTTCATTCACTAAAGGAAGTACCCACACTGTAACGCCTGACACCTGTCGTTGCGTTTTCTCGTCTGTAAAATCATAGGGACGAGCACCCAAAATTAGAACATCATTTTTCATTGTTTTCCTCTTTTCTTTTTTTGTTGTTCACTTATATATTCGTAAATACATTTCAAAAAAAAGAAAAAATCCAAATTTTTTTTGGATTGATTTTAGCCATTATATATTTATTTCACGTTTCATTGACAGTAAGAAACCAGGGACTAAACTTTTAAAATCGTCTGTCGGTCGGTCTAATGCCCCACCAACACGATTTCAAGTTTAATCTGTCCCTGCTTACTGTCCAATGAACTTTCGCGACATAAAACGATTAACTAATTTTATTTTTCAATCTATTACATCTTTTTCTTTTTTTTGCTATAC
>NZ_AICU01000019.1:0-4500 GCF_000257865.1 Streptococcus mitis SK575
GGAATAATCGGACTTCATTTTTTATCCCCTAATTTAAGCGCTTTTATGCTATACTGAAACTAACATGATTATTGGAGGTTAGGATGAAAAAACTCCCCTTGGTATTTTCTGGTTGTTTGCTAGGTTTAGCAGGAGCTGGAAATCTTATTTTAGATACGTTGCCGGTTCTGTCCCATCTATTGAGTCTGACAGGTTTGGTTTTATGGATTTACTTTCTGATTCTTCATCTCTTTAATTGGAAAGAAACCAAGCAAGAATTGACCAAGCCCCCTCTTTTGTCAGGAATGGCCACCTTTCCCATGGCTGGGATGATTTTATCGACTTATGTCTTTCGCGTCTTCTCTCATCTTCCTCTGGTAGCACAAGGACTCTGGTGGTTTTCATTTCTCTTGGATTTGGCCTTGATTGCTGGTTTTACCATCAAGTTTGCTTGTCCAGGGCGGAGGGTTCATGCGACTCCTAGCTGGACGGTTCTCTATGTTGGGATAGCAGTGGCAGCTTTGACCTATCCTCTTGTCGGTATCATCGAAATTGCCTATGCGACCTTGAGTTTTGGTTTTCTCTTGACCTTCTATCTCTATCCCCTTATTTATAGCGATTTAAAGAAACATCCGCTCCCACTAGTCTTGCTTGGACAAGAAGGGATCTACTGTGCCCCTTTCTCTCTACTCTTGGCTTCCTTGGTTCGAGTTGGAGGAGAGAGTCTACCGACTTGGCTCTTGATTGTCATGATCTTGGCTTCCCAATCCTTCTTTTTCTTTGTTTTGACTCGCCTGCCCAATATTTTAAAACAAGGTTTTCAACCAGCCTTCTCAGCCCTCACCTTCCCGACCATTATCACAGCTACTTCGCTTAAGATGGCTCAGGGAATCTTGAAACTTCCATTTTTGGATTATTTGGTAGTGGCTGAAACTGTTATTTGCCTAATCATTTTGCTCTTTGTATTAGGCGCTTATCTGAATTGGTTACGAAAAAAGGTCTAGCTAGAAATAGCTAAACCTTATTTTTTATGGTTTGATAACTTCAGCTCCACCCATGTATGGACGAAGAACTTCTGGGATGGTCACAGAACCATCCTCATTTTGGTAGTTTTCAAGAATAGCAGCCACTGTACGTCCAACTGCAAGTCCAGAACCGTTCAAGGTGTGAAGGAGTTTCACCTTACCATCTGCTTCATCACGGTAACGAATTTGGGCACGACGGGCTTGGAAATCTTCTGTGTTTGAACAGCTTGAAATTTCACGGTAGGTATTTTGCGCTGGAATCCATACTTCTAAGTCGTAAGTCTTAGCAGCTGAGAAGCCCATATCTCCTGTAGAGAGAGCAACGACACGGTATGGAAGGTTAAGTTTTTGAAGAATGTTTTCAGCGTTGGCTGTCATTTTTTCCAATTCTTCATAAGATTCTTCTGGTTTGGCAAATTTAACCATTTCAACCTTGTGGAATTGGTGTAAACGAATCAAGCCACGAGTATCACGGCCAGCTGAACCAGCTTCAGAACGGAATGATGGGCTCATAGCAGTAAAGTAGATTGGTAGGTCTTTACCGTCAATAATTTCATCACGGTAGTAATTTGTCAGAGGAACTTCAGCTGTAGGAATAAGGACGTAATTGCTGTCGCTGAGTTCAAAAGTATCTTCCTTGAATTTTGGATATTGACCAGTCCCAAACATAGAATCATGGTTAACCATGTAAGGCGTGATGACTTCTGTATAGCCTTCTTTTCCATGTTCATCCAACATAAAGTTATAGATAGCACGTTCCAAACGAGCACCGAGACCTTTATAGAAGAGGAAACGAGCGCCTGTTACCTTACCACCGCGTTCCCAGTCGAGGATACCAAGGTCTTCACCAAGATCCCAGTGAGCTTTTGGCTCGAAATCGAACTCGCGTGGAGTGCCCCAACGACGAACTTCCACATTGTCATCTTCGTCAGCCCCAACAGGAACGCTGTCAGCAGGAATATTTGGAAGAGTAGTGGTAAATTCTGTCAATTTAGCATCGATTTCTGCCAATTCAGCATCCAAGGCTTTGACTTCAGCAGATAGAGTTTGCATGGCAGCAATCTTGTCATCTGCATTTTCCTTGTTGCGTTTGGCTTGGGCAATCTCAGCTGAAACTGTGTTACGTTCTGCCTTGAGAGTTTCAACCTTGACTAAAATATCACGACGTTTGGCATCGATTTCTTTCATCTCATTCAAGACAGCAGCATCTACACCACGTGTAGCCAATTTTTCTGCGACAGCATCAAAGTCTGTACGAATACGTTTGATATCTAACATAAGAACTCCTTTATAAAAAAAGCACACCTGACAAAGCGTTGGAGTGGCAGGGCCACGGTTCCATCCAACTTCACAGGTGTGCACTTGATTGTGTATGCAATTGTTACTAACGGTAGAATTTCACCTATCCCTCCTATCTGCTCGCAGCACCCGCAGACTTTCTGAAAGAAGAAGATAACCTACTTATCCGTTGCTATGATTATACTAAAGTTTCTACTTTTTTGCAAATAGATTTTTAAATTTTTGACTAATGGTTTGAATCAGGGTCGGAAGTTTGACGACCTTGTCATTGCCCAGTTTTTCGCGAGCAATTTTAAGAATGGCACCTGAGTCTTTTGAAGCAAAGAGGAATTTTCCTCTGTCTGTAAAGACTTCGAAGTGGCGACTGATTTTGCGACCAGTGACATTAGCTCCAATTTGGTTGATATGGCTCCAAGGAATCTGGATAAATTGTTCAACATTGACATCGGGGTAAAATTCCAAAGCCTGATCTCCGACAAGGAATTTCCCAACTTTCCCAGCTATAGAGAGGTAGGAGGTGCCTGTCGTATTGAGAAGCACTGTTTTGTTAAGAGATTGGGCCATGCTTAGTCTTCCTTACTTTCACCGAAAAAGGCATTGTAGAGGGCTTTAATAGCTGCTTTCTCTTGGTCCTTATGGACAACAAACATAATAGATACTTCACTAGAACCTTGAGACATCATCTGGATGTTGATCTTATTTTCAGATAGAGCACGTGTCGCTGTAGCAGTTACTCCGATATGGCTCTTCATCTTTTCTCCAACAATCATAATGATTGAAAGGTCGTGCTCGATTTCTGCATGGTCTACTTCAGCCTTTTGAACCAACTGACGAAGGATTTCTTCTTCCTTGATAGGAGTTAGTTCGCGAGAACGGAGGATGATTGAAAGATCGTCGATACCTGTTGGCATATGTTCCCAACCGATGTTAAGATCTTCAAGGATTTGAAGAACTTTGCGTCCAAATCCAACCTCACGGTTCATGAGGTATTTAGACATATTAATGCTGACAAAGCCAGAGTCACCAGCAATTCCCACAACTGGGAATTCATCACTACTATGTTTTAGAACGATACGAGTACCTGGATGATCAGGATTGTTGGTATTCTTGATAACCAGAGGAATTTTTCCACGGTAGGCAGGTAGAAGGGCTTCGTCATGAAGGACTGAGAAGCCTGCATAGGCCAACTCACGCATTTCACGGTAGGTCAACTCTGGGATAGAGTGTGGTTGGTGAATAATACCAGGGTGGGCTGCAAAGATACCATCAACGTCTGTAAAGTTTTCATAGAGATCGGCCTTAACACCGGCAGCAATGATAGAACCTGTAATGTCTGATCCTCCACGTGAGAAGGTACAGATTTGATTTTCCTTGGTAACTCCAAAGAAACCAGGAATGACAAGGACTTCATTTGCATTTGTCAATTCTTCAATCTTGTCATAACTTGATGGAATGATGCGAGCGTGACCAGGTTCACTTGTGACCACAATACCAGCTTCTCTAGGGTGCACATAGCGTGCATCGATCCCGTTTTGATTAAAGTAGGCAGCGATTAACTTAGCATTGTTATTTTCACCAGCTGCTAGGAAAGTATCGTAGAGAAATTCATTTTCATCAATAGGAAGAGTGGCTAAGGCACGAATGCTTTTAGAAATTTTTTCTAGTACAGCTGGTTTAAGACCTAGTTCACTAACCATAGCAGCATAGCGGTCGATAATCCAGTTTTGGCTCTTGCTAATATCGTTACCAGCAACATAGTCGCGGTAGTATTTAATCAAGGCATCCGTAACCTTAGTATCTTCAGCATTGCGTTTACCAGGCGCAGAAACGACTACAAAACGACGCTCTGAATCGCTTTTGACGATGTTTAAAACTTTTTCTAATTGACTAGCAGAGGCAAGAGAGCTACCTCCAAATTTAACAACTTTCATAAGAACTCCTAAAGTAAGTATTTTATACGATTATAGCAGAAAGAAAGGCTTTTTTCAATGAAGAAAATAAGATGCTTTCTAGGACAAAGCGAGCCTTTCTAATCGGCTGAGACACTTTTAGTCGATTTTTTATTGCTTTCTGCTCCTAAAAAATATATACTTTAACAATGAAATAATTTAACACTCAATGAAAATCAAAGAGCAAACTAGGAAGCTAGCCGTAGACTGCTCAAAGCACTGCTTTGAGGTTGTAAATAAGACTGACG
>NZ_AICU01000020.1:0-40204 GCF_000257865.1 Streptococcus mitis SK575
AAACATTAGAATTTTCTCCTGCTTGGTGTGGACTGGGTAGGGGATTTTATTTTTAGATAATTCTCATTTTTAAGAATCTTGAAAACATTCAATATTTACTTCGTGATACTTTTTTCATACTCTTATTCATGATATACTAAGTCAGTATTTTATAAATATGAAGGAGATTTTCATGGCTAAAAAAGGTGCCCTAACAGGTTTACTCCTGTTTGGAATATTTTTTGGTGCGGGGAACTTGATTTTTCCGCCTTCTCTAGGTGCTTTATCTGGAGAACATTTTCTTCCTGCCATCGCAGGTTTTGTCTTTTCAGGTGTCGGTATCGCCGTCTTGACCCTTATTATTGGAACGCTAAATCCTAAAGGATATATCTACGAGATTTCTACAAAGATAGCGCCTTGGTTTGCGACTCTTTACCTCTCAGTTCTTTACCTGTCAATCGGTCCATTCTTTGCTATCCCACGTACAGCTACAACAGCTTACGAAGTAGGGATTAGTCCTCTTTTGTCGGATGCAAATAAAGGTCTTGGTTTGATTGTCTTTACAGTTCTGTATTTTGCAGCAGCGTATCTAATTTCGCTTAATCCATCAAAAATCTTGGACCGTATCGGCCGTATTTTAACGCCAGTCTTTGCGATTTTGATCGTTATCTTGGTTGTTTTAGGAGCTTTCAAATACGGTGGAACAAGTCCTCAAGCTGCTTCAGCTGCTTATCAAGCTTCTGCCTTTGGTACAGGTTTCCTAGAAGGTTATAATACCTTGGATGCTCTTGCCTCAGTTGCCTTCAGTGTAATCGCAGTTCAAACCTTGAAACAACTTGGATTTTCAAGTAAGAAAGAATACATTTCAACTATTTGGGTGGTTGGTATCGTTGTTGCCCTTGCCTTCAGCGCTCTTTACATCGGTTTAGGTTTCCTTGGAAATCATTTCCCAGTACCAGCTGAAGCGATGAAGGGTGGAACACCAGGTGTTTACATCTTGTCACAAGCCACTCAAGAAATCTTTGGCTCAACAGCCCAACTCTTCCTTGCAGCTATGGTTACCGTAACCTGCTTCACAACAACAGTTGGTCTGATTGTGTCAACAGCTGAGTTCTTTAATGAACGTTTCCCACAAATCAGCTACAAGGTTTATGCGACAGCCTTTACTTTGATTGGGTTTGCCATTGCTAATTTAGGTCTTGATGCGATTATTAAGTACTCAATTCCAGTACTGGTTATTTTGTACCCAATCACCATTGCCATCGTTATGATTGTCATTGTCAACAAATTTGTGGCCCTTTCAAAACCAGGTATGCAGTTGACAATTGCTGTTGTTACAGCTATTGCTATTGCAAGCGTACTAGGAAGCTCCTTTAAGGTTGAGTTTCTTGCAAACCTTGTCAATGCTCTTCCTTTTGCTAAGGCATCACTCCCATGGTTAGTACCAGCCATTGTCGGAATCTTGCTCTCATTGGTTCTACCAAACAAGCAAGAAAGCGATGTTTTTGAAATGGAATAATCATTAAAATCACTTTTGTAGTCAAGGCTACAGGAGTGATTTTCTTTTTTTATCCGATGATAAATGTGTTATAATAGGTAGCAAAAGAGGTGAAGAAATGAATCAAACAGTAGAATATATCAAAGAACTGACGGCCATTGCGTCTCCAACAGGTTTTACTCGTGAAATTTCGAATTATTTAGTTAAAACTCTAGAAGGTTTTGGTTATCAGCCAGTTCGCACAGCCAAGGGCGGTGTCAATGTAACTATTAAAGGTCAAAATGATGAGCAACATCGCTATGTGACTGCCCATGTGGATACGCTGGGTGCCATTGTCCGTGCTGTTAAACCAGACGGCCGTCTCAAAATGGACCGTATTGGTGGCTTTCCTTGGAACATGATTGAAGGAGAAAACTGTACCGTTCATGTGGCTAGTACAGGTGAAAAAGTATCAGGAACCATCCTCATCCACCAAACTTCTTGCCATGTTTACAAGGATGCAGGAACTGCAGAACGCACGCAGGATAATATGGAAGTGCGTTTGGACGCCAAAGTAACCAATGAAAAAGAAACTCGTGCTCTTGGCATTGAGGTCGGTGATTTTATCAGTTTTGACCCACGAACTGTCGTGACAGAGACAGGTTTTATCAAGTCTCGTCATTTGGACGATAAGGTCAGTGCGGCGATTTTGCTTAATCTGCTTCGTATTTATAAGGAAGAGAAGATTGAATTGCCCGTAACAACCCATTTTGCTTTTTCAGTCTTTGAAGAAGTGGGGCACGGTGCCAACTCTAATATCCCTGCTCAGGTAGTAGAATATCTGGCTGTGGACATGGGAGCCATGGGTGATGACCAGCAGACAGATGAGTACACAGTATCTATCTGTGTCAAGGATGCTTCAGGCCCTTATCACTATGACTTCCGTCAACACTTAGTTGCCTTGGCTAAAGAGCAAGATATTCCATTTAAGTTGGATATCTATCCATTTTATGGATCGGACGCTTCAGCGGCCATGTCTGCAGGGGCTGAGGTTAAACACGCTCTGCTTGGTGCTGGTATCGAGTCTAGCCACTCATATGAGCGCACTCATATTGACTCGGTGGTTGCAACGGAGCGTATGGTTGATGCTTACCTTAAGAGCGCATTGGTAGACTAATATGTGTTTGATTTGCCAGAGAATTGAGCTCATCAAGAAGGGAGAAAATCCCTATTTTGTCAAAGAGTTGGAAACAGGCTATCTTGTGGTTGGAGACCACCAGTATTTTGCAGGCTATAGCCTCTTTCTAGCCAAGGAACATGTCACGGAATTGCACCATTTAGAAAAGGAAATGAGAGTCCATTTTCTAGAAGAAATGAGTCTAGTCCAAGAGGCAGTTGCCAAGGCCTTTGCTGCTGAGAAAATGAATATCGAACTGCTAGGAAATGGCGATGCCCATCTTCATTGGCATCTGTTTCCACGACGGACAGGTGATATGAAGGGTCACGGTCTCAAGGGACGTGGTCCAGTCTGGTGGGTTCCCTTTGAAGAAATGACAGCAGCAATCTGCCAAGCAAAACCGGATGAGATTAAAAGATTAGTCGAATGTTTATCGTCAGAAGTAGATAAACTATTAGAAATAAAGGAGTAAAAATGAAAAAAAGATATCTTGTTTTGACAGCCTTGCTAGCCTTGAGTCTGGCAGCTTGTTCACAAGAAAAAGCAAAAAATGAAAATGGAGTAGCTAAAACAGAACAAACAGCCAAAGCTGATGGAACAGTCGGAAGTAAGCCTCAAGGAGCTGCCCAGAAAAAAGCAGAAGTGGTTAATAAAGGTGACTACTACAGCATCCAAGGGAAATACGATGAAATCATCGTAGCAAATAAACATTATCCTTTGTCAAAAGATTACAATCCAGGGGAAAATCCAACAGCCAAGGCAGAGTTGATCAAACTCATCAAAGCGATGCAAGAGGCAGGTTTCCCGATTAGTGACCATTACAGTGGTTTTAGAAGTTATGAAACTCAGACCAAGCTCTATCAAGATTATGTCAACCAAGATGGGAAAGAAGCTGCCGATCGTTATTCTGCTCGTCCTGGCTATAGTGAGCACCAGACAGGGTTGGCTTTTGATGTGATTGGGACAAATGGTGATTTGGTGACAGAAGAAAAAGCGGCCCAATGGCTCTTGGACCATGCGGCTGATTATGGTTTTGTTGTCCGTTATCTCAAAGGTAAGGAAAAGGAAACAGGCTATATGGCTGAAGAATGGCACCTTCGTTATGTCGGAAAAGAAGCTAAAGAAATTGCTGAGAGTGGTCTCAGTTTGGAAGAGTATTACGGCTTTGAAGGCGGAGATTATGTCGATTAAAAAATAAACTTTTCTCTTGCAATTCTAGATAAATAGTGTATAATAGATGGGTATGTAAAAAGCATACTTGTGGGAGGTAAAAATTTTTAATTACCGCCAAAACCACAAAGGAGGATTTAAAAATGGCTAAAAAAGTCGAAAAACTTGTAAAATTGCAAATCCCTGCTGGTAAAGCTACACCAGCTCCACCGGTTGGACCTGCTCTTGGTCAAGCTGGTATCAACATCATGGGATTCACAAAAGAGTTCAACGCTCGTACAGCTGACCAAGCTGGTATGATCATTCCAGTTGTTATCTCAGTTTACGAAGATAAATCATTTACTTTCATCACTAAAACACCACCAGCTGCTGTTCTTTTGAAAAAAGCTGCAGGTGTTGAAAAAGGATCAGGTACACCTAACAAAACTAAAGTTGCTACAGTTACTCGTGCACAAGTACAAGAAATTGCAGAAACTAAGATGCCAGATTTGAACGCAGCAAACATTGAGTCTGCAATGCGTATGATCGAAGGTACTGCTCGTTCTATGGGATTCACTGTTGTTGACTAATCAATAGCACAGTAGAAAATCTCACAGCAGTCTATTAGTTGCTTTTCATACTAGGCAAGTGACTGATGCTTGTACTTGGGTACAGCAAGGGAACTTGACGACGTAGGAAAAGAAAAATAATAGACTGAAAACCCGCAAGACTTCATCATTTCGAGAAGTGACGTGGGAGATGAAAATCGATTGAACCACTTACAAGGAGAATAGAAAATGGCTAAAAAAAGCAAACAACTTCGTGCTGCTCTTGAGAAAATCGACAGCACAAAAGCATACAGCGTAGAAGAAGCTGTAGCACTTGCAAAAGAAACTAACTTTGCAAAATTTGACGCAACTGTAGAAGTTGCTTACAACTTGAACATCGACGTTAAAAAAGCTGACCAACAAATCCGTGGAGCAATGGTATTGCCAAATGGTACTGGTAAAACTTCACGCGTTCTTGTTTTCGCACGCGGTGCAAAAGCTGAAGAAGCAAAAGCTGCTGGTGCAGACTTTGTTGGTGAAGATGACCTTGTTGCTAAAATCAACGACGGTTGGTTGGACTTCGACGTAGTTATCGCTACACCTGATATGATGGCTCTTGTTGGACGTCTTGGACGTGTCCTTGGACCACGTAACTTGATGCCAAATCCTAAGACTGGTACTGTAACAATGGATGTTGCTAAAGCAGTTGAAGAGTCTAAAGGTGGTAAGATTACTTACCGTGCTGACCGTGCAGGTAACGTTCAAGCAATCATCGGTAAAGTATCATTTGAAGCTGAAAAATTGGTTGAAAACTTCAAAGCTTTCAACGAAACAATCCAAAAAGCAAAACCAGCTACAGCTAAAGGAACTTACGTAACAAACTTGACTATCACAACTACTCAAGGTGTTGGTATCAAAGTTGACGTAAACTCACTTTAATCAGTAGTTTATATCAGAGGACGAGTACGAAAGTGCTCGTTTTTTTGCTTAGAACGGGCATGTTGTATATCTGGATTTGTAATACTCTTCAAACCACGTTAGCTTTGCCTTGCCGTACTCAAGTACAGTATACAGCTAGCTTTCTAGTTTGCTCTTTGATTTCCATTGAGTATTATTTGTGGGTACCACTTACTAATGAAGCTTTTAGCGATTCTTAGTCTGACGTTGGAAATAAGAATCGGCAGAGGAAGGGATAGCGAAATCGTGGCTCTACGAACAGGAAGGTGGAGATTCGTAGAGCGGATGAAGATGAGAGCAATTCCAAAGTACAAAAATAGTCGTAACCTGAATGTGTAAATGATGGGAGGAGTTGAATTCGAACTAGAGAGGTAATAATAAATTTATGCTATAGTCATGGTGGTTTGTATGCTTTTGATTCTAGTTTATCAAATAATAGATTAGAATTGTCAGATAATATCATTTTATGTTATAATGAAGAAAAAACAGAGGTGTTCAAATGTCAGAAGCAGGTCATAAGTTTTTAGCAAAACTGGGGAAAAAACGCTTACGCCCAGGTGGAAAACGTGCTACAGATTGGTTAATTGCGGAAGGAGGATTTTCAAAAGAAAAGAGAATACTAGAGGTTGCGTGTAATAGGGGAACTACAGCAATTGAGTTGGCACAGCGTTTTGGTTGTAAGATAACTGCTGTTGATATGGATGCTCAAGCTTTAGAAGTGGCTAAAAAATCTGCTGAAACGGCAGGTGTAGGTCATTTGATCAGTTTTGAAAGAGCAAATGCAATGAAACTTCCTTATGAAGATGCTAGTTTTGATATTGTCATAAACGAAGCTATGCTGACTATGCAAGCCGATCAAGCTAAGAAAAAATGTGTAATGGAATATCTAAGGGTTTTAAAACCTGAAGGTCTTCTCCTGACACATGATGTGCTTCTTAAGGAAGCTAAAGAGTCTGTCAGACAGGAATTGTCGCAAGCAATTCATGTAAATGTAGGTCCTTTAACTCAAGATGGTTGGGAACAGGTGATGATAGAATCAGGTTATTGTGATGTGAAAGTATTGACTGGTGAAATGACATTAATGAAATTATCGGGTATGATTTATGACGAAGGTTGGCTAGGAACCTTGAAAATTTGTGTAAATGCTTGTAAAAAGGAGAATAGAAAGCAGTTTTTGACTATGTATAAAATGTTTAATAAGAATAAAAAGAACTTGGGCTTTATTGCTATGGCTAGTTATAAATCGTCAAATCGTTAGATAATCATTGAAGTTAACTTTTCCTTTTTTCTTTCTTAAAAAATATGCTATAATAGAGAGTAAAAACTTTGAAAGAAAGAAAAAGATGAATTTAAAAGATTACATTGCAACAATTGAAAATTATCCGAAGGAAGGTATTACTTTTCGTGATATCAGTCCTTTGATGGCTGATGGAAATGCTTATAGCTACGCTGTTCGTGAAATCGTTCAGTATGCTACTGACAAGAAAATCGACATGATTGTAGGTCCTGAAGCTCGTGGTTTTATCGTGGGTTGTCCAGTTGCCTTTGAGTTGGGAATTGGTTTTGCGCCTGTTCGTAAGCCAGGTAAATTGCCGCGCGAAGTCATTTCTGCTGACTATGAAAAAGAGTACGGTGTTGATACCTTGACTATGCACGCAGATGCCATCAAGCCAGGTCAACGTGTTCTTATCGTAGATGATCTCTTGGCAACAGGTGGAACTGTTAAGGCAACCATCGAGATGATTGAAAAACTTGGTGGTGTTGTAGCAGGTTGTGCCTTCCTTGTTGAATTGGATGAATTGAACGGCCGTGAAAAAATCGGTGACTACGATTACAAGGTTCTTATGCATTATTAATGAAAAACAGTCCCTAGGGCTGTTTTCTCTACATTAGGATATAAAAATAGACTATAGCTAGTTAGAGAAAAAGTATAATTGAAAACTATATCTTCTTGCAGTATAATAAAAGGACTAAGTGTTTGAGATTTAGTTTCATACTCAATGAAAATCAAAGAGCAAACTAGGAAACTAGCCGCAGGCTGTACTTGAGTACGGCAAGGCAACGTTGACGCGGTTTGAAGAGATTTTCGAAGAGTTTCAAACATATGCAATGATTCCTGAAAGAGTACAGTTAGGAGAGGGTTATGCCGATTCGAATTGATAAAAAATTACCAGCTGTTGAGATTTTACGGACAGAGAATATCTTTGTCATGGATGATCAACGTGCGGCCCATCAAGATATCCGTCCTTTGAAGATTTTAATTTTAAATCTCATGCCACAGAAAATGGTCACAGAAACCCAGTTGTTACGTCATTTGGCCAATACACCCCTACAATTGGATATCGATTTTCTCTATATGGAGAGCCACCGTTCTAAAACAACTCGTTCAGAGCACATGGAGACCTTTTATAAAACTTTTCCTGAAGTCAAGGACGAGTATTTTGATGGGATGATTATTACGGGGGCTCCAGTTGAGCATTTACCATTTGAGGAAGTGGACTATTGGGAGGAATTTAGCCAGGTGCTTGAGTGGTCCAAGACCCATGTCTATTCGACCCTTCATATCTGTTGGGGGGCTCAGGCTGGTCTTTATCTGCGCTATGGAGTGGAAAAATACCAGATGGACAGTAAGCTATCAGGTATTTATCCTCAGGACACCCTAAAAGAGGCTCACCTTCTCTTTAGAGGCTTTGACGATAGCTATGTATCCCCTCATTCACGGCACACGGAAATTTCTAAGGAAGAGGTCTTAAACAAAACCAATCTCGAGATTTTATCAGAAGGGCCACAGGTTGGGGTTTCGATTTTGGCTAGTCGTGATTTACGAGAAATTTATAGTTTTGGGCATTTGGAATATGACCGTGATACCTTGGCAAAAGAGTATTTCCGAGATCGTGATGCAGGTTTGGATCCACATATTCCAGAAAATTATTTTAAGGATGATGATGTCAATCAGACACCTTGTCTTTGTTGGTCTTCATCAGCAGCCCTCTTTTTCAGTAACTGGGTGAATTATGCGGTCTATCAGGAAACCCCTTTTGACTGGAGAAAAATAGAAGATGATGCATCTGCATTTGGGTATTTATAAGAGGAATTATGACATATTTAGACGCTTTTAAATCAGGGAACTTGGTTTTACCGAGTGCCCTACTCTTGCATTTTAAGGAACTCTTTCCTTCCAGCGATGATTTTCTAGTCTGGCAATTTTTCTATTTGCAAAATACGACAGGTTTGGAAGAAATGTCGCCAAGCCAGATTGCTGAAAGGATTGGCAAGGAAATTTCGGATGTCAACCAGTCCATTTCCAATCTGACGGAGAGGGGACTACTTCAGTATCGAACGATTGAATTGAATGGCGAAATCGAATTGCTTTTTGATGCTAGTTTGGCATTGGAGCGTTTGGATAACCTGCTTGGAGCCGCTCATTCGAGTTCAGACCGGTTGACACCTCAAAATCAGCTCAAGGAGTTGGTAGAAACCTTCCAGCAGGAGTTGGGACGCTTGTTGACCCCTTTTGAGATTGAGGATTTGACCAAGACACTAAAGGAAGATGGGACCAGTGCTGACTTGATTAAGGAAGCTCTTCGTGAAGCTGTTTTGAATGGAAAATCAAACTGGAAGTACATTCAGGCGATTTTGAGAAACTGGCGCCATGAAGGAATCAAGAGTGTGGCTCAAATCGAGGCCAAGCGAGCAGAAAGAGAAGCCAGCAATCCTCAGTTGACACAGGTATCGGCAGATTTTAGAAATGCCATGGATCTTTGGAAGGATTAATCCTTGTAAGCAGGCTTGAAATCCGAGTAAGATTTGCAAGCTGTGTATAATTGTGATAAAATAAATAGAAAATAAATTGAAAAAAGAGGTATGTGAAATGTCACGTAAACCATTTATCGCTGGTAACTGGAAAATGAACAAAAATCCAGAAGAAGCTAAAGCATTCGTTGAAGCAGTTGCATCAAAACTTCCTTCATCAGATCTTGTTGAAGCAGGTATCGCAGCTCCTGCAGTTAACTTGACAACGGTTCTTGCTGCTACAAAAGGTTCAAACCTTAAAGTTGCTGCTCAAAACTGCTACTTTGAAAATGCAGGTGCTTTCACTGGTGAAACAAGCCCACAAGTTTTGAAAGAAATCGGTACTGACTACGTTGTTATCGGTCACTCAGAACGCCGTGACTACTTCCATGAAACTGACGAAGATATCAACAAAAAAGCAAAAGCAATCTTTGCAAACGGTATGCTTCCAATCATCTGTTGTGGTGAATCACTTGAAACTTACGAAGCTGGTAAAGCTGCTGAATTCGTAGGTGCTCAAGTATCTGCTGCATTGGCTGGATTGACTGCTGAACAAGTTGCTGCATCAGTTATCGCTTATGAGCCAATCTGGGCTATCGGTACTGGTAAATCAGCTTCACAAGACGATGCACAAAAAATGTGTAAAGTTGTTCGTGACGTTGTAGCTGCTGACTTCGGTCAAGAAGTTGCAGACAAAGTTCGTGTTCAATACGGCGGTTCTGTTAAACCTGAAAACGTTGCTTCATACATGGCTTGCCCAGATGTTGACGGTGCCCTTGTAGGTGGTGCGTCACTTGAAGCAGAAAGCTTCTTGGCTTTGCTTGACTTTGTAAAATAATCAGTAGCAAAAGCTAGGTGGAACAGCATTCAGATGTCTGTTCCATTTTTTATAGGGGAGGAAAGATTGAAAACAAAGATTGGAAAAATTGGATTAGCAAGTATCTGTTTACTAGGATTGGCAACTAGCTATGTCGCTGCGAATGAAACTGAAGTGGCAAAAACTTCGCAGGATATAACGACTGCTTCAAGTAGTTCAGAGCAAAATCAGTCTTCTAATAAAACTCAAACGAGCGCAGGAGTAAAGACCAATGCTTCTGCCCACTGGGAGGGGGATTATTATGTAAAGGCTGATGGTTCCAAAGCAAAGAGTGAGTGGATTTTTGATAACTACTATAAGGCTTGGTTTTATATTAAGTCAGACGGTCGTTATGCTCAAAATGAGTGGCAGGGCAATTACTACCTAAAATCAGGTGGCTATATGGCTAAGAATGAATGGGTTTATGATAACGCCTATAAGAATTGGTTTTACCTGAAGTCCGATGGTTCTTATGCTAACCAGGAATGGCATTCTGTTGGAGGTAAATGGTACTATTTTAAAAAATGGGGATATTTAGCTAAAAGCCAATGGCAGGGAAGTTATTTCCTAAATGGTCAAGGTGCTATGATGCAAAATGAATGGCTTTATGATCCAGCCTATTCATCTTACTTCTATCTCAAGTCTGATGGTTCTTATGCAAATCAAGAGTGGCAAAAGGTAGACGGCAAGTGGTACTATTTCAAGAAGTGGGGTTACATGGCCAAAGATGAGTGGCAGGGTAACTACTATTTGACAGGAAGTGGTGCTATGGCGACTGGTGAATTAGTCATGGATGATGCTCGCTATATTTTTTCTGACTCAGGTGAGTTAAAAGAAAAGAAAGACTTGAATGTTGGCTGGGTTCACCGAAATGGCAGACGTTATTTCTTTAACCATCGTGAAGAACAAGTTGGGACTGATCAAGTTAAAAAAGTTATTGATGTCAGTGAGCACAATGGTCGTATCAGTGACTGGAAAAAGGTCATCGATGATAATGGCGTTGACGGAGTCATTGTTCGTTTGGGCTATAGTGGAACTGAGGACAAGGAATTGGCTCATAATATTAAGGAGTTAAACCGTCTTGGAATTCCTTACGGTGTTTACCTTTATACTTATGCTGAAAATGAGACCAATGCTGAGAATGATGCTAATCAAACCATTGAACTCTTGAAGAAATACAAGATGAACCTGTCTTATCCTATCTACTATGATGTTGAGAACTGGGAGTATGTCAATAAAACCAAGAGAGCACCAAGTGATACTGGAATCTGGGTCAAGATCATCAATAAGTATATGGCAACAATGAAGCAGGCTGGTTATCAAAATGTGAAAGTTTATAGCTATCGTCAACTTTTGCAAACTCGTTTGAATCATCCAGATATTTTACAACATGTCAACTGGGTTGCAGCCTATACAGATGCACTTGATTGGAATAATCCTCATTATTCAGGAGAAAAAGGATGGCAATATACTTCATCTGACTACCTAAAAGGAATTCGTGGTCGTGTAGACGTCAGCGTTTGGTATTAAGATATAAAGTTGAGAAAGGAGTGTGCAAGAAATTTGCATCCTCTTTTTCTTTACTTTACTGAAGCAAAGGGATATGAAATTTATACTCTTCGAAAATCTCTTCAAACCACGTCAGCTTTATCTGCAACCTCAAAGCTGTGCTTTGAGCAACCTGCGGTTAGCTTTATAGTTTGCTCTTTGATTTTCATTGAGTATTAATCAAAAAATCTCTACAGAATTCTTAAATTATCAGTCTATTGCAACTTTTCTCATGTGAGTCTTTTGGCTTGCTATTGGTTTTTCTTAGTAGTATACTAAGGTAGTAATCATTAAGAAGTGGTTACAAAAAATAATGAATGAGGTAAAAACAATGGTAGAATTGAAAAAAGAAGCAGTAAAAGACGTAACATCATTAACAAAAGCAGCACCAGTAGCATTGGCAAAGACAAAGGAAGTCTTGAATCAAGCTGTTGCTGATTTGTACGTAGCCCACGTTGCTTTGCATCAAGTACACTGGTACATGCGTGGTCGTGGTTTCCTTGTATGGCATCCAAAAGTGGATGAGTATATGGAAGCTCTTGATGGTCAATTGGATGAAATCAGCGAACGCTTGATTACACTTGGTGGTAGCCCATTCTCTACTTTGACAGAATTCCTTCAAAACAGTGAAATCGAAGAAGAAGCTGGTGAATACCGTAATGTTGAAGAAAGCTTGGAACGTGTCCTTGCTATCTACCGTTACTTGTCAGAACTTTTCCAAAAAGGTTTGGATGTCACTGATGAAGAGGGTGATGATGTGACAAACGGTATCTTCTCAGATGCTAAAACTGAAACTGATAAAACAATCTGGATGCTTGCCGCAGAATTGGGACAAGCACCTGGTTTGTAAGAAATAGAATAATCATATAAAAATCTGTAGGATGCCTCTTACGGATTTTTTCTATTCTGTAAGCTATTCCAAACCAGTCTTTTTTTGAGTTTTTTGATAAAATAGTACTATCAGTGAAAAGGATGGAAGCATGACTAAGAAAATCGTAGCTATTTGGGCCCAGGATGAAGAGGGTGTGATTGGTAAGGACAATCGTCTGCCTTGGTATTTGCCAGCAGAACTGCAACACTTCAAAGAAACAACTCTGAATCATGCTATCTTGATGGGACGCGTGACTTTTGATGGGATGGGGCGTCGCTTGCTTCCAAAACGGGAGACCTTGATTTTGACACGTAATTCTGAAGAAAAGATAGACGGGGTTGCTACTTTTCACGATATCCAGTCTGTTCTAGACTGGTATCAGGATCAAGACAAGAATCTTTATATTCTCGGTGGGAAGCAAATTTTTCAGGCTTTTGAGCCCTATCTTGACGAAGTGATTGTGACTCACATTCATGCTCGGGTGGAGGGCGATACCTATTTCCCTGAGGAGTTTGACTTGTCTCTTTTTGAGACAGTTTCAAGCAAATCCTATACCAAAGATGACAAAAATCCTTATGATTTTACCATACAATACCGCAAGAGAAAGGAAGTCTAATGGAACGTAGTATATTTGGTTTTTTCACAGCTATGCTGTGTTTGGTCTGCTTGCTTGCTGGAGCACAGGCTTTTCGTAAAAAGCGCTATGGACTTTCTGTCCTGCTCTGGTTAAATGCATTTACCAATTTGGTCAATAGTATTCATGCTTTTTACATGACCTTATTTTAGATAGAATGACAGTATAGAATAGAACGGAAGGAAATCATGCCTACAAATAGGAATAATGATATGATGGTTTATTGCTCATTTTGTGGCAAAAGCCAGGAAGAAGTACAAAAAATAATCGCAGGTAACAACGCCTTTATTTGTAATGAATGTGTGGAGTTGGCTCAGGAAATCATTCGAGAGGAGTTGGCGGAAGAAGTCTTGGCAGACTTGTCTGAAGTTCCAAAACCAATCGAACTACTCCATATCTTGAACCACTATGTAATCGGTCAAGATCGTGCCAAACGTGCCTTGGCAGTAGCTGTATACAACCACTACAAACGCATCAATTTCCACGATACGCGTGAAGAGTCAGAAGATGTGGATTTGCAGAAGTCAAATATCTTGATGATTGGCCCAACTGGTTCAGGGAAAACTTTCCTTGCCCAGACCTTGGCTAAGAGCTTGAATGTACCTTTTGCGATTGCGGATGCGACAGCTCTTACCGAGGCTGGTTATGTGGGTGAGGACGTGGAAAATATCCTCCTCAAACTCCTGCAGGCCGCTGACTTTAACATTGAGCGCGCAGAGCGTGGGATTATCTATGTGGATGAAATTGACAAGATTGCCAAGAAGAGTGAGAACGTGTCTATCACACGTGATGTTTCTGGTGAAGGGGTGCAACAAGCCCTTCTCAAGATTATCGAAGGAACTGTTGCTAGCGTACCGCCTCAAGGTGGACGTAAACATCCACAACAAGAGATGATTCAAGTGGATACTAAAAATATCCTCTTCATCGTGGGTGGTGCCTTTGATGGCATTGAAGAAATCGTCAAACAACGTCTTGGAGAAAAAGTCATCGGATTTGGTCAAAACAATAAGGCGATTGACGAAAACAGCTCTTACATGCAAGAAATCATCGCAGAAGATATTCAAAAATTCGGGATTATCCCTGAGTTGATTGGACGCTTGCCTGTCTTTGCTGCTCTTGAACAGTTGACAGTAGATGATTTGGTTCGTATCTTGAAAGAGCCAAGAAATGCTTTGGTGAAACAGTACCAAACCTTGCTTTCTTATGATGATGTCGAGTTGGAATTTGACGACGAGGCCCTTCAAGAGATTGCTAATAAAGCAATCGAACGGAAGACAGGGGCGCGTGGACTTCGCTCCATCATCGAAGAAACCATGCTAGATGTCATGTTTGAAGTACCGAGTCAGGAAAATGTGAAATTGGTCCGCATCACTAAAGAAGCTGTCGATGGAACGGACAAACCAATCCTAGAAACAGCCTAGAGGTGACTATGGAACTTAATACACACAATGCAGAAATCTTGCTCAGTGCGGCTAACAAATCCCACTATCCGCAGGATGAACTGCCAGAAATCGCTCTTGCAGGGCGTTCAAATGTTGGTAAATCCAGCTTTATCAATACCATGCTGAACCGCAAGAATCTAGCCCGAACATCAGGTAAACCTGGTAAAACCCAGCTTCTCAACTTCTTTAATATCGACGACAAGATGCGCTTTGTGGATGTGCCTGGTTATGGCTATGCCCGTGTTTCTAAAAAGGAACGTGAAAAGTGGGGGCGCATGATTGAGGAGTACCTAACGACTCGGGAAAATCTCCGTGCGGTAGTCAGTCTAGTCGACCTTCGTCATGACCCGTCAGCAGATGATGTGCAGATGTACGAATTTCTCAAGTACTATGAGATTCCGGTTATTATCGTTGCGACCAAGGTAGACAAGATTCCACGTGGTAAATGGAATAAGCACGAATCAGCAATCAAAAAGAAATTAAACTTTGATCCAAGTGACGACTTCATCCTCTTTTCATCTGTCAGCAAGGCAGGGATGGATGAGGCTTGGGATGCAATCTTAGAAAAATTGTGAGGAAAAGAAAATGGCAAAAACAATTCATACAGACAAAGCTCCAAAGGCTATCGGACCATATGTTCAAGGAAAAATCGTTGGCAACCTTTTGTTTGCTAGTGGTCAAGTTCCCCTATCTCCTGAAACTGGGGAAATCGTAGGAGAGACTATCCAAGAACAGACAGAACAAGTCTTGAAAAACATTGGTGCTATTTTGGCAGAAGCAGGAACAGACTTTGACCATGTTGTCAAAACAACTTGTTTCTTGAGCGATATGAACGACTTTGTTCCTTTTAACGAGGTTTACCAAACGGCCTTTAAAGAGGAATTTCCAGCTCGTTCAGCAGTAGAGGTAGCTCGTCTTCCTCGTGATGTAAAAGTCGAAATCGAAGTCATCGCAGAGATTGGATAAGCTAGTTGAAGTTTGGTTCTGCCAAACTTCTTTTGATATAAGGAGAAAAAGATGACAAAGAAACAACTTCACTTGGTGATTGTGACAGGAATGAGTGGTGCGGGAAAAACTGTAGCCATTCAGTCCTTCGAGGATCTAGGTTATTTTACCATTGATAATATGCCACCAGCTCTCTTGCCTAAGTTTTTGCAGTTGGTGGAAACAAAGGAAGACGACCATAAGTTGGCCTTGGTAGTAGATATGCGTAGCCGTTCTTTCTTCTCAGAGATTCAAGCTGTTTTGGATGAGCTGGAAAATAAGGAAGAACTGGACTTTAAAATTCTCTTTTTGGACGCAGCAGATAAGGAATTGGTCGCACGTTACAAGGAAACCAGACGGAGTCACCCGTTAGCTGCAGACGGACGGATTTTGGATGGAATCAAGCTGGAACGTGAGCTCTTGGCACCTTTGAAAAATATGAGCCAAAATGTGGTGGATACAACTGAACTCACTCCTCGTGAGCTGCGTAAAGCCCTTGCAGAGCAGTTTTCAGACCAAGAACAAGCCCAGTCTTTCCGTATCGAAGTCATGTCTTTCGGCTTTAAATATGGAATCCCGATTGATGCAGATTTGGTCTTTGATGTCCGATTCTTGCCCAATCCCTACTACCTACCAGAACTGAGAAACCAAACGGGTGTAGATGAACCAGTGTATCACTATGTCATGAACCATCCAGAGTCCGAAGACTTTTATCAACATTTGTTGGCCTTGATTGAGCCGATTTTGCCAAGTTACCAAAAGGAAGGTAAGTCCGTTTTGACCATTGCCATGGGATGTACGGGTGGACAACACCGTAGTGTGGCCTTTGCTAAACGCTTGGCGCAGGACTTATCCAAGAATTGGCCTGTTAATGAAGGGCATCGCGACAAAGACCGAAGAAAGGAAACGGTAAACCGTTCATGAGAAAACCAAAGATAACGGTGATTGGTGGAGGGACTGGGATCCCTGTCATTCTTAAGAGTCTGCGTGAAAAAGATGTGGAAATTGCTGCTATCGTAACGGTGGCGGATGATGGTGGTTCATCAGGTGAACTCCGAAAAAATATGCAGCAATTGACACCGCCAGGCGATCTCCGCAATGTACTTGTGGCCATGTCGGATATGCCTAAGTTTTATGAGAAAGTCTTTCAGTATCGCTTTTCTGAAGATGCTGGAGCCTTTGCTGGCCATCCATTGGGCAATCTCATTATCGCTGGCCTGTCAGAAATGCAGGGTTCGACCTATAATGCCATGCAGTTGCTGAGCAAATTTTTCCATACAACTGGCAAGATTTATCCTTCCAGTGACCATCCCTTGACCCTTCATGCAGTCTTTCAGGATGGGACAGAAGTGGCTGGAGAGAGCCATATTGCAGACCATCCAGGCATGATTGACCACGTTTATGTGACAAATACCCTCAACGATGATACGCCTCTGGCTAGCCGTCGAGTAGTCCAGACCATTCTTGAAAGTGACATGATTGTCCTCGGACCTGGTTCCCTCTTTACCTCTATTTTGCCCAATATCGTGATTAAGGAAATCGGGCAGGCGCTTTTGAAAACCAAGGCAGAAATCGCCTATGTCTGCAATATCATGACCCAACGTGGGGAGACAGAACACTTTACAGATAGTGATCACGTGGAAGTCTTGCATCGTCACCTTGGCCGCCCTTTTATCGACACTGTCTTGGTGAATATCGAAAAAGTGCCTCAGGAATACATGAATTCCAACCGGTTTGATGAATACTTGGTGCAGGTGGAACATGATTTTGCTGGTCTTTGTAAGCAAGTTCCGCGCGTGATTTCATCCAACTTCCTTCGTCTGGAAAATGGGGGTGCCTTCCACGATGGAGATTTGCTCGTGGATGAGTTGATGCGGATTATACAGGTGAGAAAATGAGTTTCACAGTAGCAGTAAAAGAAGAAATCCTAGGTCAGCACCATCTGAGCCGGCATGAATTATCTGCCATTATCAAGATGTCTGGTAGCATCGGTCTCTCGACCTCGGGCCTGACCTTGTCTGTCGTGACAGAAAATGCCAAGCTGGCTCGTCACCTCTATGAGTCCTTTCTCCATTTCTATGAAATCAAATCAGAAATCCGTCACCACCAAAGAAGCAATCTCCGCAAGAATCGGGTCTATACTGTTTTTACAGATGAAAAGGTGCAGGATTTGTTAAGTGATTTGCACTTGGCAGACTCCTTCTTTAGTCTGGAAACAGGTATTGATGAGGCGATTTTATCGGATGAGGAAGCAGGTCGTGCCTATCTCTGTGGTGCTTTCTTGGCAAATGGAAGCATTCGTGACCCTGAGTCAGGCAAGTATCAGTTGGAAATCAGTTCTGTCTATTTGGATCACGCGCAAGGGATTGCCTCCCTTCTCCAGCAATTTTTACTGGATGCCAAGGTGCTTGAACGTAAGAAGGGAGCTGTGACCTATCTCCAGCGTGCCGAAGACATTATGGACTTCTTGATAGTAATCGGAGCCATGCAGGCGCGTGATGATTTTGAGCGGGTTAAGATTTTGCGAGAAACTCGTAACGACCTCAATCGAGCCAATAATGCGGAGACAGCTAATATCGCTCGGACAGTTTCTGCCAGCATAAAGACTATCAACAATATCAGTAAAATCAAAGATATCATGGGCTTAGAAAATCTGCCAGTGGATTTGCAGGAGGTAGCGCAACTGCGGATTCAGCACCCAGACTACTCTATCCAACAGTTGGCAGATAGCCTCAGTACCCCTCTGACCAAAAGTGGTGTCAACCACAGACTCAGAAAGATAAATAAATTAGCCGATGAGTTATAAAGATATAAAACACCTCTTTCTTGACAATTGAACAGAGCATGTGAGATAATAAAGAGGAATTGAGAAGTTCTAGCATTTTAGTGCTAACAGAAATCCCCTCGGTACTGCAATACCGAGGGGATTTTTTTCTGGGTTAGATAGCACTAACCAGGAAGGTTACTTGTCGAAGTGATCGACTAGCCAACGAGTCACCAGCCATGAGATGATACTCTCGATGACTGCGATAAGTACTATTTTGAGAAGTTCTAGTATCTGTAATACCTCCTTTTCCAAGGAGTATCGTTAGTGCCATCGTTATTATATCACATGCTCTATCAATTTGATAGGACATTTTTGCTTTTTGAAAAAGAAGGGGAAAGGCAAAAAGCAATGTCATTAAGTTAAGAAATTTAGCTCTTTAAAATCAAAAACGCATAATATCAGATATTGAAAACCGTGATACTATGCGTTTTATTGTGAGAAAATTTATTTCATTTTCTCCTGAAATTGAGTTTTTACCCAGTCTCTAATGAGTTATTTCCAAGTGACCAGTTCGCTCCAAACGCTAACATTCGATATAGTAGAGGTTTCACCAGCTGGAACCCATTTGTTGGTGCCTAAGTATCTAACTTCTAGTTTACGAACGTTTACTGTGTAAGATGCTTTTAGTCTAATATAACCATAAGTGTAGGGTGGTACGTTATGGGAGACTGAGTGATTTAAACTAAGTCCAGCTCCAGACTCCGGAGCAGAAAAGCTAACACCTGCACCTACAGTCAGAGTAGCTCCAGCTTTTCCACCATAGGCAGTTGAACTTACAGGACCTGATGTGGTGCTTTTCTTGTAAGAGTGAGAGTATTTAGTTCTATAGTCTGCAACACCAGTTGCATTAGAACGAGTCTGATACGTAGATTTAGACTCTAAATAGGCGTCTCTAAGTTCAGTTGTATAAAATGACAATAACTCTCCTGTGTTGATATCTTTTACAATACGATTAGATACAATTTCATAATTTGTACCAGGATAGACATCAGCAAAAACCGTAGATGTTGTGACTAAGAATAATAGACTTGATAGTAGAGAGAAAAACAATAGTTTCAGTTTAATCATAACAAATTTTTTCTTCATGAGTAAAAGATTATTTTTTCAATCCTTTGAAAGTCATAATGCAACCAGAAAAGATACTGAGAGTTCCTATAGGTCTCCAATATAGTTGCCAAAAGAATAAATTTATCCTTCCTTTCAGTGTCTCATCCGGCCCGGCGTAATAGGGGTTGATGTGAAATAACAAAAAACCAAAACATAAAACGATGATTCCACTCAAGAATAAAATGTCCTTATTTACTTTTCTCATAAAATCTCCTTTTATTTTATATCCTCTTCTAAATTTATTATACATCTAAAAAAGGAAAAAACAAGCCTATTTTTAATTTTTTTTATATGGTATACTAGAATAGTTGGAGAGCTTTGATAGATTTTTAAAAGGCTGATATGAAATACTTTGTATAATCTAATGATTCTTCAAAAAAATTTCTTATTCAAACAAGAGCAAAGGGAAGGTGGGCTGCATATCAGAAGTTAGATGTATTTCTGTCTAATTTTTGAGGTGTCGTTCATTTTAAAACCACGAATCCTATGTGACTCGTGGTTCTTTTTTATAAACTAGTAGAGTGTTTTGGTTGTACTTTTTGCTCAGGGTCGATGTAGTTGATGGCATTGTTGACAGCAGTTGGAGCTTCTCCGAGGCCTGTCGCAATCAAGTCAATTTTTCCATCATAGTAGCAGCAGTCACCGATAGCATAGATACCTGCTTGGCTGGATTCCTGTTTACTGTTGACTATAATCTTGTGGCGGTTGAGGTCCAGACCCCAGTTTTTAAGGTTACCGACCGAAGATTTGAAACCATAGTTGACAAAGAGGTGGTCTAGGTCAATGGTTTCTGTTTCATCAGATTTGACTTTTGTGATTTCAAGTTTATCGAGTGTTTTTCCATCTCCAAGGAGTTGGCTAGGGACGAATGGTGTCTTGATGGTTACAGATGATTCTTGCAAGGCTTGGACACTATGCTCTAAGGCACGGAAATTATCTCTGCGGTGAACAAGGGTAGTTGGCGCAATTTTTTCAAAAGCCAAAGCCCAATCCACAGCTGAGTCTCCCCCACCAAGAATCGTCACTTTTTTACCAGCATATTGCTGAATGTTGGAAACGTGGTAGTGGATATTTTCATACTCCTCAACACCTTCCAATTCCAGCGGACGTGGTTTGAAGGCACCGCCACCCATAGCAATGATAACTGTTTTAGACAGGTGACTACCTTTAGAAGTTGTAATGACAAAGCCTTCTTCTTGTTTTGCAATCTCAAGAACCGTTTCATTGAGATGAATAGGAGTATCAAAGCCATTTAATTGCTCGATTAGACGATTAGTCAACTCTTCTCCAGTTAGATTTGGGAAGCCTGGGACGTCTAGGATTTCCTTTTCAGGATAGAGAATAGCAGGTTGTCCACCTAGCTGGGGAAGGGAGTCGATGATTTGGACCTTGGCTTGGCGTAGGTGGGCGTAAAAGGCTGCAAAAAGACCGACGGGACCACCACCTACAATGGTAATATCATATAGTTGAGACATGGTTTCTCCTTTGTTTTTTCTAGTCAGTTTATTTTATCATATTTTTTCTTTAATTTAAAATGAAGTAGGATAGGGAAAAAAATGTCAGAAAAATGGTATAATAGAAAGGAACGTGTTTGGACAGAGAGGAGACAGCAGATGAACTTTCAACAATTATCCAACCTGCAATATTGGACTAGCTTGTTTTCTAGTCCTTGGAGTATTGCCATCAATCTGTTTGATATTTTGATTGTGACCTATATTTTATATCGTTTTACAAAAGCGATAGCTGGCACCAAGATTATGATTTTGGTACGGGGGGTCTTGATCTTTGTATTAGCCCAGGTTGTGGCCAATATCCTTGGTTTAACAACGATTTCTTGGTTGATTAACCAGATTATCACTTATGGGGTTATTGCTGCGGTTGTTATCTTCTCTCCAGAGATTCGGACTGGTTTGGAACGCTTGGGAAGGGCGACAGATTTCTTTTCTACTACTCAAATAAGTGCGGAAGAGAAAATGATTCGTGCTTTTGTCAAGTCAGTTGAATATATGAGCCCTCGTAAGATTGGTGCTCTGGTTGCCATTCAACGAGTTCGTACCTTACAAGAATACATCGCGACAGGAATTCCCTTGGATGCCAAAATTTCAGCAGAACTCCTTATCAATATTTTTATTCCCAACACTCCCTTACATGATGGTGCTGTGATTATCAGAGAAAATCGGATTGCAGTCACCTCTGCCTATCTGCCCTTGACAGAAAGTACAGGGATTTCCAAGGAATTTGGGACCAGACACCGGGCGGCTATTGGTTTATCAGAAGTGTCGGATGCCTTGACCTTCATCGTTTCAGAGGAAACAGGTGGTATTTCTATTACCTACAATGGGGTTTTCAAGCATGATTTGACGATTGAAGAATTTGAAGCAGAGCTACGAACAATTCTTTTGCCAGTTGTTGAGGAAAAAGTCAGTTTCAAGGACCGTTTGCTAGGAGGTTGGAAATATGAGAAAAAATAGTCTATATATCATTTCATCTCTATTTTTTGCTTGTGTCTTATTCATCTATGCAACATCGACTAATTTTCAAAATAACAATACGGTAAGGCAGGTCAAATCAGAAACCTATACCAATACGATAACGAACGTTCCTATCGATATTCACTATGATGATGACCAGTATTTCATCAGCGGATTTGCATCAGAAGTTTCAGTGGTATTAACCGGAGCTAATCGTGTGACCTTGGCCAGCGAAATGCAGGAGAGCACTCGTAAGTTTAAGGTAACTGCTGATTTGACGGATGCCAGTGTTGGAACGATTGAAGTTCCCTTGAACATTGAAAATCTTCCAAGTGGATTGACCGCTGTGGCAACGCCTCAAAAGATTACAGTGAAAGTTGGGAAGAAGGTTAAGCGAGATGGGATGATTGTTGTGCCACAAGTTGACCAAAGCCAGATTGATCCCAAGCTACAAATTGATAGTGTAACCGTGTCAAACGAACGAGTTTCTGTCACAACTGACCAAGAAACATTAGCTAAAATTGATCGTATTATTGCGCTTTTACCAACTAGCGAACGTATAATAGGTAATTACAGTGGTTCAGTACCTTTGCAGGCAATCGACCGCAATGGGGTTGTCTTACCAGTAGTTATCACTCCCTTTGATACAACAATGAAGGTCACTACAAAACCAGTAGCACCAAGTTCAAGCACAAGCAGTTCGTCGGAGACATCTTCGTCAACGAAAGCAACTAGTTCAAAAACGAATTAAAAATAGGAAAAGGATTTTATAAAAATGGGTAAATATTTTGGGACTGATGGAGTCCGTGGAGAAGCTAATGTAGAACTAACACCAGAATTGGCTTTTAAACTAGGACGTTTTGGAGGCTATGTTCTCAGTCAACATGAAACGGAAGCACCGAAAGTCTTTGTAGGACGTGACACCCGTATTTCAGGGGAAATGTTAGAATCAGCCTTGGTGGCAGGTCTCCTTTCAGTAGGGATTCACGTTTATAAACTCGGTGTTCTTGCGACGCCAGCAGTAGCTTACTTGGTCAAAACAGAGGGAGCAAGTGCAGGTGTCATGATTTCTGCTAGTCATAATCCAGCCCTTGATAATGGGATTAAGTTCTTTGGTGGTGATGGCTTCAAACTAGATGACGAAAAAGAAGCAGAAATTGAAGCCTTGCTAGATGCTGAGGAAGACACTCTTCCTCGTCCAAGTGCAGAAGGATTGGGAACCTTGGTAGATTATCCAGAAGGCTTGCGTAAGTATGAAGGCTACCTTGTTTCAACTGGAACTCCTCTTGATGGAATGAAGGTTGCCTTGGATACAGCCAATGGTGCCGCTTCTACCAGTGCCCGTCAAATTTTTGCAGATCTTGGTGCTCAATTAACAGTTATCGGGGAAACACCAGATGGTCTTAACATCAACCTTAATGTTGGTTCAACCCACCCAGAAACCCTTCAAGAAGTGGTCAAAGAAAGCGGCTCAGCTATTGGTTTGGCCTTTGACGGAGACAGTGACCGCTTGATTGCTGTTGATGAAAATGGTGAGATCGTTGATGGTGACAAGATTATGTACATCATCGGGAAATACCTTTCTGAAAAAGGACAATTGGCTCAAAATACAATTGTGACAACAGTTATGTCTAACCTTGGTTTCCACAAGGCCTTGGACCGTGAAGGTATTAACAAGGCAGTCACTGCAGTTGGCGACCGCTACGTTGTTGAAGAAATGAGAAAATCAGGCTACAACCTTGGTGGTGAACAGTCTGGTCACGTCATCTTGATGGACTACAATACAACAGGTGATGGTCAATTATCAGCTGTCCAATTGACCAAAATCATGAAGGAAACTGGTAAGAGCTTGTCAGAGTTGGCAGCAGAAGTAACCATCTATCCACAAAAATTAGTCAATATCCGAGTGGAAAATGCCATGAAGGAAAAGGCTATGGAAGTGCCAGCTATCAAGGATATCATCGAGAAGATGGAAGCTGAAATGGCAGGGAATGGTCGTATCCTTGTTCGCCCAAGTGGAACAGAGCCCCTCTTGCGTGTCATGGCAGAAGCGCCTACAACAGAAGAAGTAGACTACTATGTTGATACCATCGCAGACGTAGTTCGAGCTGAAATCGGGATTGACTAAATCCTAGAAAACTAGATGAAAATAAAAAAATATGGTACAATAGCTTATAATATTGTAGCCGAGGGAGAAAGACATGAATCTTAAACGTGAACAAGAATTTGTTAGTCAGTATCATTTTGATGCGCGTAATTTTGAATGGGAAAATGAAAATGGAGCTCCTGAAACTAAGGTGGATGTGAACTTCCAATTGCTCCAACATGACCAAGAAAATCAAGTGACTTCCTTGATTGTCATCTTGACCTTTATGATTGTATTTGATAAGTTTGTCATCAGTGGAACCATTTCACAGGTAAATCATATCGATGGCCGTATTGTCAATGAACCAAGTGAATTGAGCCAAGAAGAAGTGGAAACTTTGGCTCGTCCATCTTTGAATATGCTCAACCGTTTGACTTACGAAGTAACTGAAATTGCATTAGACTTACCAGGAATCAATTTGGAGTTCTAATATGAAACTAGCTGTTATCACAGATTCTTCTGCCTATCTCAGTGCAGAGACCTTGCAAAGAGAAGATTTGTATGTCTTGGATATTCCTGTCAATATTGATGGTGAGGAGTATGTCGAAGGTATCAATCTGACTGCTGAGGAATTTTACCAAAAAATGGCTCAGGCTTCTGAATTGCCTAAGACTAGTCAACCAAGTATTGCCAAGTTAGATGAAATCTTAACTTCGCTCAAAGAACAAGGTTATACACATGCCTTGGGGCTTTTCCTATCGTCTGGAATTTCAGGTTTTTACCAAAATATCCAGTATATGATAGATGAATATGAGGGCTTAACCATTGCTTTTCCAGACACTTTGATTACAAGCGCTCCGCTGGGTATCATGGTTGAAAGTGTCTTTAACTGGCGTGACCAGGGCGATGATTTTGCCAGCATTCAGGATAAGCTAGCTATTCAAATCAGCCGTACGTCAGCCTTTATCATGGTCGATGATTTGGATCATTTGGTGAAAGGTGGGCGCCTTTCAAATGGAGCTGCTATTTTGGGCAATTTGCTTAGCATTAAGCCAATCCTTTATTTTAACGATCAAGGTGTGATTGAAGTTTACGAAAAAGTTCGTACTGAAAAGAAAGCAACCAAGCGCTTAATTGAAATTATCAAGGAAACAACGGCTTCAGGTCAATACCGGGTCATTGTCATTCATGGGAATGCTCCTGAAAAGGCTGAAGAATTGCGTCAACACTTGCTTGAATCTGGAGTGGGTACGGATATTTCACTTGCTACATTTGGTAGTGTCATTGGAACTCACCTAGGATCAGGAAGCGTTGCTCTGGGTTATATTCCAGTAATTTAGTTGGCACTTCTAGACTAGTTAAGATGCCTTGTATCTTAGCAATTGAACACGGACTATCTGCCTCATGAAAAAAGATGCCTGTCTGGCCTTTTGTGGAAAGTCAGCGTCATTCCCTATTTTCATGTGCAGCTAACGTCCTTTGTATCTTGATAATTGAACACGGACTACCTGCCTCTTGAAAAAAGATGCCTGTCTTGCCTTTCGTGGAAAGTCAGCGCCATTCCCTATTTTTCATGGGCAGCTAACGTCCTTTGTATCTTAGACAGGAGTAGAGATGAGTATTCGAGTAATTATTGCTGGTTTTAAGGGAAAGATGGGCCAGGCTGCTTGTCAGATGGTCTTGGCTGATCCAGACTTGGACTTGGTAGCAGTTTTGGATCCCTTTGAGTCTGAATCAGAATGGCAGGGTATTCCTGTTTTCAAGGATAAGGCTGATTTAACAGGCTTTGAAGCGGATGTCTGGGTAGATTTTACTACTCCAGCTGTTGCCTATGAAAATACACGCTTTGCTCTTGAGAATGGCTTTGCTCCAGTAGTTGGAACGACAGGATTTACTAGTGAAGAAATTGCAGAGCTAAAAGAATTTTCTCGTACTCAAGATTTGGGTGGCTTGATTGCTCCTAACTTTGCCTTGGGTGCTGTCTTGCTTATGCAATTTGCAAAGCAGGCTGCCAAATATTTCCCAAATGTGGAGATTATTGAGCTCCATCATGACAAGAAAAAGGATGCTCCGAGTGGAACAGCTATTAAAACAGCTGAGTTAATGGCAGAAGTTCGAGATTCTATCCAGCAAGGCGCAGTAGACGAGGAAGAGCTGATTGCAGGTGCCCGTGGTGCTGACTTTGATGGCATGCGTATCCACTCAGTTCGTTTACCTGGCTTGGTAGCCCATCAGGAAGTCATTTTTGGCAATCAGGGAGAAGGATTGACCCTCCGTCATGACTCCTATGATCGCAGCTCCTTCATGACAGGGGTGAATTTGGGAATTAAAGAAGTTGTCAAGCGTCATGAGCTTGTCTATGGATTAGAACACTTATTATGAGATTAACGCAAATGCCTTCTGAATTTCAGAAGGCTTTACCAGTATTAGAAAAAATTAAAGAAGCAGGTTTTGAGGCCTATTTTGTTGGAGGTTCTGTTCGAGATGCCCTCCTAAATCGTCCCATCCATGATGTGGATATTGCGACGTCTTCCTATCCAGAGGAGACCAAGCAGATTTTTCCGCGAACAGCCGATATCGGAATTGAACATGGAACCGTCTTGGTCTTAGATGGGGATGAGGAGTATGAGGTAACCACCTTTCGGACCGAAGACGTCTATGTGGACTATCGCAGACCCAGTGCGGTTTCTTTTGTTCGCTCGCTAGAAGAAGATCTCAAGCGCCGTGATTTTACAGTCAATGCCTTTGCCTTGGACGAGACAGGGGAAATCATTGACTTGTTTCATGGTTTAGAAGATTTGGAAAAGCAAGTCTTACGAGCAGTTGGAGTGGCAAGTGAGCGTTTCAACGAAGATGCTTTGCGGATTATGCGTGGTTTTCGTTTTCAGGCTAGTCTTGGCTTTGAACTTGAGCGAGAAACATTTGAAGCTATGAAGACCTTGACGCCGCTTTTGGAGAAAATTTCTGTAGAGCGTACCTTCGTCGAGTTTGATAAACTCTTGCTGGCTCCATTTTGGAGAAGGGGTTTGGCTTCCATGATTGAGAGTCAAGCTTATGACTATCTCCCTGATATGGCATCTAGCCAAGACAAGCTCAACAGACTGTTTGATTTGGAGGCTAATTTCACCTTTGAATCCTCTGAACAAGCCTGGGCAGCTCTTTTGTGGGCTTTGGAGATTGAAAATGCGCAGCCATTTTTGAAGGCTTGGAAGACCTCACGCCAGTTTGCCAAGCAAGTTCAGGATTTGCTGACTATTTTGACCTTGCGTGAAAAGGGAGAGTTGAGCAAGCGCGATTGTTATCGCTTTGACTTGGATTTGCTTTTACAGGCTGAAAATCTTCGTCAGGCCCAAGGAAAAGAAGTCAATCCACAAGCAATCACAGAAACCTATCAGAGTTTGACCATTCATGACAAGAAAGAAATTCAGATTAATGGTGGCATTTTGATTAAGGAATATGGCTATCACCCAGGACCTGACTTAGGAGAGATTTTAACAGAGATTGAGTATGCCATTGTCGATGGAGAATTGGAAAATGACCGTCAAGCCATCCATGCTTATCTGAGGGAGAAAAAATGAGTGATTTTATCGTTGAAAAACTAAGTAAATCCGTCGGTGACAAGACCGTTTTTAAGGATATTTCCTTTATCATCCATGACCTAGACAGAATTGGTCTGATTGGTGTCAATGGAACGGGCAAGACCACCCTTTTGGACGTCCTTTCTGGTGTTTCTGGCTTTGATGGGGATGTTAGTCCCTTTTCGGCTAAGAATGATTACCAGATTGGTTATTTGACTCAAGATCCTGATTTTGATGATAGCAAGACGGTCTTGGATACAGTCCTATCTAGCGATCTCAAGGAAATCCAGCTCATTCGTGAGTATGAGTTGATTATGCTCAACTACAGTGAGGACAAGCAGGCGCATTTGGAACGGGTCATGGCAGAAATGGACTCTCTCCAAGCTTGGGAAATTGAGAGTCAGGTAAAGACTGTCCTTAGCAAGCTGGGTATTCAGGACTTATCCACTCCTGTTGGGGAATTGTCAGGTGGTCTAAGAAGACGGGTCCAGTTGGCGCAAGTTTTACTTGGTAACCACGACCTCTTACTTCTGGATGAGCCGACCAACCATTTGGATATTGCGACTATTGAGTGGCTGACCCTCTTTTTGAAAAATTCCAAGAAAACAGTCCTCTTTATCACCCACGATCGCTACTTCTTAGACGCTTTGTCAACACGGATTTTCGAGTTGGACCGCGCAGGCTTGACCGAGTATCAAGGGAATTATCAGGACTATGTTCGCCTAAAGGCGGAACAGGACGAGCGCGATGCGGCTCTTCTCCACAAAAAGGAACAACTTTATAAGCAAGAATTGGCCTGGATGCGCAGACAACCGCAGGCGCGTGCAACCAAGCAGCAGGCTCGTATCAATCGTTTCCACGACTTGAAGAAAGAAGTCTCAGGTGGCGTTGCTGAAACAGACTTGACCATGAACTTTGAAACCAGTCGTATTGGGAAGAAAGTCATCGAGTTTCAGAATGTTTCTTTTGCCTATGAAAACAAGCCCATTTTGCAAGATTTTAATCTCTTAGTTCAGGCCAAAGACCGTATCGGAATCGTTGGGGACAACGGTGTTGGGAAATCAACCCTGCTCAACCTGATTGCAGGCAGTCTTGAGCCGACAGCAGGTCAAGTTGTGATAGGGGAAACTGTTCGCATCGCCTATTTCTCTCAGCAAATTAAGGATTTGGATGAAAGCAAGCGTGTGATCAATTACCTGCAAGAAGTGGCAGAAGAAGTCAAGACCAGCGGTGGTTCTACAACTTCCATTGCAGAATTGCTAGAGCAGTTCCTTTTCCCACGCTCGACGCATGGAACCTTGATTGAGAAATTGTCTGGGGGAGAGAAAAAGCGTCTTTATCTCCTCAAACTGCTCTTGGAAAAACCAAATGTTCTTCTCTTGGATGAGCCGACCAATGATTTGGACATTGCAACCTTGACAGTTTTGGAGAATTTCTTGCAAGGCTTTGCTGGTCCAGTTTTGACTGTTAGTCACGACCGCTATTTCTTGGATAAGGTGGCGACCAAGATTCTGGCTTTTGAGGATGGCAAGATTCGTCCTTTCTTTGGTCATTACACCGACTATCTTGATGAGAAAACCTTTGAAACAGAGATGGCCAATCAAGTGCAAAAAGCCGAAAAGGAAAAAGTCGTCAAGGTTCGAGAAGATAAGAAACGCATGACCTACCAAGAAAAGCAGGAGTGGGCAAGCATTGAAGGCGATATTGAATCCTTGGAAAACCGTATCGCTGCTATTGAAGAGGAGATGCAGGCCAACGGCTCTGACTTTGGCAAACTGGCTACTCTTCAGAAAGAGCTAGATGAGAAAAACGAAGCACTCCTTGAAAAATATGAACGCTATGAATATCTAAGTGAATTTGATAGCTAGAAGAATAGAAAAATCCCGTCTCATGGACAGGATTTCTCTATTCTTTTTTGGTTTCTTGATGAAAGATATTTTGCCAAGTTTCGTGGCGACGCCAGATACTGGTATGAAGGATTCCGTCTATCTCATAGCAGATGAGTTTGGTCTTCTGACTGATGGAAGTGATTTGAATGTCCTTGATAGCAGAATTCAACTCTTTTTCGGCTTTATAGGCCTCTTTATCCATCTGCTCTCCATCTTGCCGAATATAGACAAAATCGTCAGCCAATAGTTCTTCCAGTTGATTTCCTTGGTCAATCAATTGTTCGCGCATAAGCAATTTTTTGTAGACATTGTCTAAAATCTCATCCTCAGGTATAGGTGCTGGCTCGATATGGACATCGGTATCAAAGACTCCAAAACGTTCTTCCAACATAGACTCGACTTGATCCGCAATCTCGTGGCTCTCATAAACCGACAAGTCAGGATTCATTTCTAGCGTGATATCAAGGTAGATATTGCTACCGTAGGTACGACCTCTTTGGGACTTAACCTTGCTGATCTTGGGAATTTTCATGATGGCCTTTTGATAATCCTCAAGCAAACGGTCGTCAAAACCATCTGAAAGACTAAAGGAAGACTCGATGAAGATATCATAGGCAGTTTTCAAGATAAAGAAAGTGATGATAATGGCAACCAGTTTATCCACAATGGGATAATTGAAACTGCTGGCCAGGATGGCAATGGTCGTACCAAGTGAGGTAACAGCATCAGAAAGATTGTCCTTGGCAGCTGCCTTCAGCGCCTTGGAGTTGGATTTCTTGCTGAGGCGAGTATTGTAGAGATAGACCATGAACATAATCGCTGCAGACATAATTCCTAGAGTTGCACCCAGAGGATCAATGACCGTTTCTTCACGACTGAGAATCTTCTGAATGGTATCCCTTAGTACATCAAAGCCAACATAAAACATGATGATGGAAGTGATTAAGCTAGCCAAATCCTCAATCTTCCAGTGGCCAAAACGGTGGTCACGGTCTGCAGGCTGGCGCGCCATCCGAATCCCGATTAAGAGGGCCACATTTCCAATGATGTCCGAGACGTTGTTAAAACCATCAGCCACCAAACTGGATGAATGCAGAAGATGACCAGTTGCTAATTTTGCTGCAGACAAGATCAAATAGGTCGAAATACTGATAATGGCCCCACGCTCAGCTAACTTGAGATTTGAGATAGATTGCTTCATTCAACTTCCTTTCTAGTCACATAGCATTCTACCATTATACTGGTTTTCAAGAGAAAATTCAAACAAGGCAGTTTTTACTCTTTGAAAACTTTTCAAAATTTGGTATAATAGAAGTACTCAAGGGAGTAGCTGGCAGAAACCTGTGATAGTGTCGTCATTCCGAATTTTATACTGAAAAGTATGCTTTCCGGCACTATCTTAAACAGCGAGACTTGTTATGATTAACAGGTCTCTTTTTGTTTGTCGTGAAAAGATACGATGAGGAAAAAGAGAGTCTGTTTTGCACACAATGTCAAGGAGGAGACACATGTCAAAAGAACAAAAACGCCAAGCGTTTTACACTCAGAGTCCTGAAGAGGTCTTGAAGGCTGTGGATGCGACCGAGCAAGGTTTGTCATCAAGTGAGGCAGAAAAGCGCCTTGCAGAATTTGGTCACAATGAACTCGAAGAAGGCGAGAAACGATCAATCCTGGTCAAGTTCATCGAGCAATTTAAGGATTTGATGATTATCATCCTAGTTGCGGCAGCTATCTTGTCAGTCGTGACTTCTGGTGGGGAAGATATCGCAGATGCCATTATCATCCTAGCCGTGGTTATCATCAACGCTGCCTTTGGTGTTTACCAAGAAGGGAAAGCAGAAGAAGCTATCGAAGCCCTTAAATCTATGTCTAGTCCAGCTGCCCGCGTTCTTCGTGATGGGCATATGGCGGAGATTGACTCTAAAGAATTGGTTCCTGGTGATATTGTTGCCCTTGAAGCAGGTGATGTTGTACCAGCGGATCTTCGTTTATTAGAAGCTAACTCGCTTAAAATCGAAGAGGCTGCCCTGACAGGTGAGTCTGTGCCAGTCGAAAAAGATTTGACAGTTGAACTTGCTGCAGATGCTGGTATTGGTGACCGTGTCAATATGGCCTTCCAAAACTCAAACGTAACCTATGGTCGTGGTCTTGGTGTTGTTGTCAATACAGGGATGTACACGGAAGTTGGTCATATTGCTGGCATGCTTCAAGATGCGGATGAGACAGATACACCACTCAAACAAAACTTGAACAACCTTTCTAAGGTCTTGACTTATGCAATTTTGGTTATTGCTCTTGTTACTTTTGTAGTGGGTGTCTTCATTCAAGGGAAAAATCCACTTGGTGAGTTGATGACCTCTGTTGCCCTTGCCGTTGCAGCTATCCCAGAAGGGCTCCCAGCTATCGTAACTATCGTTCTTGCTCTTGGTACTCAAGTTTTAGCCAAACGAAACTCTATCGTTCGTAAGTTGCCAGCAGTAGAAACACTTGGTTCAACTGAAATCATCGCTTCTGATAAGACTGGTACGCTGACCATGAACAAGATGACAGTCGAAAAAGTCTTCTACGATGCGGTTCTACATGATTCAGCTGATGACATTGAGCTAGGTCTTGAAATGCCCCTTCTTCGTTCAGTTGTCTTGGCTAATGATACGAAAATCGATGTGGAAGGCAACCTGATTGGTGACCCAACCGAAACAGCCTTTATCCAATATGCCTTGGACAAGGGCTACGATGTTAAAGGTTTCTTAGAGAAATATCCACGTGTGGCTGAGTTGCCATTTGACTCTGATCGTAAGCTCATGTCAACGGTTCACCCATTGCCAGATGGACGTTTCCTTGTAGCAGTCAAAGGTGCGCCAGACCAACTTTTGAAACGTTGTGTTCTTCGTGACAAAGCTGGGGATATTGCTCCGATTGATGAGAAGGTTACAAACCTCATTCATACAAACAACTCTGAAATGGCTCACCAAGCCTTGCGTGTCCTTGCAGGTGCTTATAAGATTATTGATAGTATTCCAGAAAACCTTACTTCTGAAGAGCTTGAAAATGATTTAATCTTTACTGGTTTGATTGGGATGATTGACCCTGAACGTCCTGAAGCTGCTGAGGCTGTTAATGTGGCTAAGGAAGCTGGAATCCGTCCAATCATGATTACGGGTGATCACCAAGACACTGCAGAAGCTATTGCCAAACGTTTGGGAATCATTGACGCAAATGATACAGAAGGCCACGTTTTAACTGGTGCTGAGCTCAACGAACTGTCAGATGAAGACTTTGAAAAAGTAGTTGGTCAATACTCTGTTTATGCGCGTGTATCTCCAGAGCATAAGGTTCGTATCGTCAAGGCTTGGCAAAAACAAGGTAAGGTTGTTGCCATGACAGGTGACGGTGTCAATGATGCGCCAGCTCTGAAAACAGCCGATATCGGTATCGGTATGGGAATCACTGGTACAGAGGTCTCTAAGGGAGCTTCTGACATGATTCTTGCAGATGATAACTTTGCGACTATTATCGTTGCAGTTGAAGAAGGACGTAAGGTCTTCTCAAACATTCAAAAGACGATTCAGTACCTACTTTCTGCCAATACTGCTGAAGTATTAACCATCTTCCTATCAACCTTGTTTGGTTGGGACGTCTTGCAGCCAGTTCATCTTTTGTGGATCAACTTAGTAACGGATACCTTCCCAGCTATCGCTCTTGGTGTTGAACCTGCTGAGCCTGGTGTCATGAACCATAAACCACGTGGACGCAAGGCAAGCTTCTTCTCAGGTGGTGTTTTGAGTTCTATCATCTATCAAGGTGTGCTCCAAGCAGCTATTGTCATGAGTGTTTATGGCCTTGCGATTGCTTACCCAGTTCATGTGGGTGACAATCATGCCATTCATGCGGATGCTCTTACTATGGCCTTTGCAACACTTGGTTTGATTCAGCTCTTCCATGCCTACAATGTCAAGTCTGTTTACCAATCCATCTTGACAGTTGGCCCATTCAAGTCTAAGACATTTAACTGGTCCATCTTGGTATCCTTCATCCTTCTCATGGCAACAATCGTTGTAGAACCGCTTGAAGGAATCTTCCACGTAACCAAACTAGACTTATCACAATGGGGAATCGTTATGGGCGGAAGTTTCTCAATGATTATTATCGTTGAAATTGTTAAGTTTGTTCAACGTAAACTTGGCTTTGATAAGAATGCGATTTAAAAAGAAAAAGTCATCTTCGGATGGCTTTTTGCTACAGTTGAGGGAAAGGGCTTGCAGTTATCGGCTTTTGTGCTATAATTGCTATAATATAGTAAAAAGTAAGAGGAGTGTGAGGAAGTGGAAAAGAAAATTGTGAAGGATATTTTGTTTTTATCTCAGGTATCTCAGCCGGCAAGTCAGGATGATCTGTATCTTGCCAGAGATTTACAGGATACGCTTTTAGCCAATCGTGAGACTTGTGTTGGTCTAGCAGCCAATATGATTGGGGTACAGAAGCGCGTGATTATTTTTAATCTTGGCTTGGTTCCTGTGGTCATGTTTAACCCAGTGCTCCTGTCCTCTGAAGGATCTTATGAGACAGAGGAAGGCTGTTTGTCATTGACAGGTGTGAGACCTACTAGGCGTTATGAAACTATAAGGGTTGCCTATCGTGACAGCAAGTGGCAGGAACAGACCATTACCTTGACAGGCTTCCCAGCTCAGATTTGCCAGCATGAACTGGATCACTTGGAAGGACGAATCATTTAGGAGGAAAGCAAATGAAACGAATAGTCTTTGAACTTATTTTTATCGCAACGACCTGGTATATCTTTTTACCTCCCCTTAACTTAACCAGCTGGGAATTTCTCTTTTTCCTCTGTGGGCATTTGCTGCTTGTGGCAATTTTATTTGGCTTTGGCAAGGGAATCAATCTGGTCAAAACAGTTCATGTGCGCCACGGCAAGGCGGAAACTGCTTTAAATTTTGAGGGTTTCAAAATCAATCGGTTAGGGAAAGTTCTTTTAGCTTCTATTGGAGGGATTCTTCTCTTAGCAGCCTTGGTTTCCTTGGTGACTTCTAGCATTTTTCAGGCTAAAAATTATGCCAATGTAGTTACGGTTACGGAAAAAGACTTTACTGAATTTCCTAAGAGTGATACCAGTAAGGTTCCTATTTTAGATAGAAGTACTGCTGAAAAAATTGGGGACCGCTACTTGGGTTCCCTAACGGATAAGGTGTCGCAGTACGTAGCGGCAGATACCTATACCCAATTGACAATTGATGGGAAACCTTATCGAGTTACGCCACTAGAATATGCAGACCCTATCAAATGGTTTAACAATCAAGCCAAGGGAATCGGTGAGTATATCAAGGTGGATATGGTAACTGGAAATGCCAACTTGGTGAACTTGAAGACACCAATCAAGTATTCGGACTCGGAGTATTTTAACCGTGATGTCAAGCGTCACCTGCGCTTGAAGTACCCAACTAAAATCTTCAAGACTCCATCTTTTGAGGTGGACGATGAGGGCAATCCTTTCTATGTAGCAACGGTTTACCAAAAGCAATTTGGGCTTGCGGTTCCTCGTCCTGTTTCAGTCATTATCCTCGATGCTACAAATGGAGAAACCAAGGAATACAGCTTGGCAGATGTTCCAGAATGGGTGGACAGGGTCTATCCAGCTGAGGAAACTATTGAGCAAATCAACTACAACGGCAAGTACAAGGACGGTTTCTGGAATGCCATGATTTCCAAGAAAAACGTGACCCAGACTACCAAGGGCTATAATTACTTGTCTATCGGCAATGACATCTACCTCTACACAGGTGTGACATCGGCCAATGCAGATGAAAGTAATCTTGGTTTCATCTTAGAAAATATGCGAACAGGAGAAATCACTAAGTACAGCTTGGCTTCTGCGACCGAAGAATCAGCCCGTGAATCAGCCGAAGGTGCTGTTCAGGAGAAATCCTACAAGGCAACCTTCCCAATCCTCATCAACCTTAATGACAAGCCTCTCTACATCATGGGCTTGAAGGACAATGCTGGCTTGGTCAAAGAGTATGCTTTGGTAGACGCAGTCGAGTACCAGAATGTCATCGTAGCTACGACAGTAGAAGAACTGCTCAGCAAGTACGCCAATAAAAACGACCTTGAAATTGACAATGCAACAACAGAAAGCATTAAGGGTGTAGTGGCAGACCTCAAATCAGCTGTTATCAAGGGCGACACCGTCTACTTCTTTAAAGTTGATGGCAAGATATACAAGGTTAAGGCCTCAGTATCAGATGACCTTCCTTACCTTGAAAATGGTAAAACCTTCGAAGGTCAAGTAGGAAAAGACAATTATCTCAAGACCTTTAAAGTGCAGTAAAAAAGGTTTATTTAAGAAATATATGTTATAATAAGATGAATTAATACTAATGGAGGACAAACAAATGGGTTTTTATGTGATGCTTGCTTCAATGCTACTCGGACTGCTCGCTTTGAAGATAGGTTTTTCTCAGTTCAAGGAGAAAAAAGATACATTCTTATCTATCTTAACAAGTTTAGCTGGCATAGCCCTTGTTCTCGTGGCTGTCTGGTTAGGTTGGCCCAAATAAACAGAGAAACCTCGATCAAACCGAGGTTTTTCAGATGAATTTCTTGGTTGTGGCTAAAAAATATGCTACACTATCAATATGAAAATTTTAATCCCAACAGCAAAAGAAATGAACACAGATTTGCCAAGTATTGAAGCCTCTCCTTTAAGACCAGAAAGTCAGGTGGTACTTGATGCCTTGGCCCTCTATTCTGCTAGTCAATTGGAGAGTTTTTACAAGGTATCAGCCGAGAAGGCGACGGAAGAATTTCAAAACATCCAAGCTTTGAAAAGGCAAACTGCTCAACACTACCCAGCCTTGAATCTATTTGATGGGCTTATGTATCGTCATATCAAGCGAGACAAACTGACCGAGGCAGAACAAGTCTATCTTGAAAATCATGTCTTCATTACCTCAGCTTTGTACGGTGTCGTTCCAGTCTTGTCACCTATGGCTCCTCACCGTTTGGATTTTTTGATGAAGTTGAAAGTTGCTGGTAAGACTTTGAAGAGCCATTGGAAGGCGGCCTATGATGAAGCTGTGAAGCAGGAAGAAGTGATTTTTTCTCTCTTGTCATCCGAGTTTGAGACCGTATTTTCTAAGGAAATCAGAGAAAAAATGGTGACCTTCAAATTCATGGAGGATAGAGGCGGCCAGCTGAAAATTCACTCAACCATTTCCAAGAAAGCGCGTGGTGCTTTCCTGACAGCCCTGATAGAAAATCAAGTTCAGAAGGTGGAAGAAGCTCGTCGCTTAAGCTTTGCAGGATTTAACTACCGAGAAGACCTGTCCCAACCACAGGAATTGGTTTTTGTTAAGGAAGTATAGAAATCAGATAAGAGAAAAAGTCAGCAGGATTATGCTGACTTTTTTCTAGCTTATAAAGTATTGGACAAATGAATCTCATTTGATAAGGTGTTGAGGTGATTAACTAAATCCATAATTGACAGATGATTTTGACAAATAAACTTCTTGGTAATTCCTGGAATATAGAAATTAGACACGATGATATCATAACCTGTCTGATTTAAAATCTCAGGACTTGTTTTCAATTCATCCCAAGTATCGAAGGTGAAGCGGTTATTACAGTAATAGGAAAGCATATCAACAAAGGTAAGGGATATAGCATGGTCAAAGTTACTGATAATCAAAACCTTGATAGGTGGTCGATTTTCTAACAACTGAGTAGAGAGGTTTTCAGCATGGGTTAAGATAGTGTACATCAAGTGTTCCAACTGTTCCAACTGTTCAGGATGGTCATGCTGTCCAATTGCTTGACGGTATTGAGCCAGTTCTTGACGCGCACTCCCCATAAAGTCTGGGAAGTAAACTTCGAATTTTTTAATAGTCAATGCTTTTTGTTCAAATAAGATTGGGGTAGAAAAGATTTCCTGTCTTTCAAAGAAAGCAGTGTTATGTAAATGCCAAATAAGTTCATCGTGGTTGGCAAAAGTAATCTTATATTGTTTTGACAGGCGTTCTAATATTTGACTAAGTAATTGGTAAGAGTATCTTGCTTCACTGTTCTCTTCTAAAGAGTTGAAGAATTCTTGAGGATCTAAGAAAATGTTACTTTGAATAAAGGAAATAAAAATTTGTGCGATTATATCAGGTGTCATTTCGAAGCCAAACTGTTTAGAGAAATAAGCAAGTGTCTCCTCAAAATTTGGGAAATTCATCAAAATAGGATAATAGTCTTGGAAAAAATGATTGGGTAGGTCGATGAAATGACCATTCCTGACACGATGGATGCTAATTGCCACCATTAACTTGTACATTCTATAAATAGAGAATCGCATTGGATAATTTGTAATTTTATAGAAGTAGTCGGCGAACTCTGTTAAGACTTCTTCAGAAATATCTGGGAAGGGCCAATCTAAAAAATAGCATCGCTCAGAAAAGTATTGGGCATAAAAATAGCGAATATCAATTTCATTTCCTTTGATAGAGGCTGGTGTAAAAGCTAGTTCAATTTGAAATTGCTTTGATAGGATTTGTGTAATTCGATTTCCTAGTCTATATAGATTAGCATTACTTGTGTGAAGGTTTTCAACTGTTCGATAAATAGGTAATCCTTCATTGTAATACATATATTCTAGTAATTGGAAGGATTGTGAATGAGTAAGGAAATGATGATAAACATCTTCTACACTGGATTTAAAATCGAGATCAATCATAATACCGTTGACAGAGGATTGGATATCGATATCCGGAAAGGATGAGCGCAACTCATTTAGATCATTTTTTAAGATGCGTTCGGTACAGTCTAAGGTATGGGCTAATTCATGTAGACGAAGCCATTTCCGTTTGTGAATGAGTATTTCCATTAGTCGTAATTGCCGTTGTTCTTTTGTAGATAATAGGGATCTCATACGTTTTTATACCTCCTAAGGATATTATATCACATTAAATAGGGAAAAATGCAAATATTGATATGTATAGTAAGTGGATTTATCTGTGTCCGATTTGTCTAAAAAATACAAACTATTATTTTTTTGTATTCTTCGTACCAAAATTTGAGATTCACTTTATTGTTTGAACCGTTCATATAAAATAGAACAAATTAAGTGAATCTAGAGGGAAAAAACAGGATACAGTGATTGTGGTAACTATATTGAAATATCTAAAAATTAGATGTAAATTATATACTATAAAATGATAAAGAGGTAAGAAATATGAAACAAGCACAAAGAAAATCATTTGACTGGTATAAAATGCAACAACGTTTCTCTATTCGTAAGTATCATTTTGGTGCGGCGAGTGTTTTATTGGGAACAGCTTTGATTTTAGGGATAGCTACTAATGTCCATTCTGTACAAGCAGAAGAAAAAAATTCAGCAGTAGTAAGTAAAGTTTTTATTGATAAGGGAGAAGAAGCTACTAAACCAGCCGAAGTATCTACACCTAAAAAAGAAACAACTTACGCAGCTCCAACTGTTGCTAATCCAGTAGAAGTAACTCCAACTAAATTTGATGATGCTAAAGCACCAGCAGAAAAAGTTGAAGAAGCAAAAGATAAAAAAGTAGAAGCAAGTCATCAAGATTCAGTTGACAAGTCAAAATTGTTAACGGCTCTTTCACGTGCTAAAAAATTAGAAAGCAAGTTATATACAGAAGCAAGTGCTGCTAACTTGCAGGCAAGTATGCAAGCTGGTCAAAGCTTGCTTGGAAAAGCAGATGCAACTGAAGCTGAATTATCGCAAGCAGAGTCATCTATTCAATCAGCTATTATTGGGCTGGAACTTCGTTCTAACTCTGATAAAGGGACTGTATCAGAAACTCCTGTAGTGAAGAAAGCGGATGGAGTTGAAGCAAAAGAAGATGCAACAACGACTGATCGTTCAGCTCTTGATAGTAGCATTTTAGCAACTAACGCACCCGCGAAAGTAGAAGCAACTTCTGCTACAGAAACAACTAATGAAATCTTTAAACCTGAACATAGCCTTTCAGATGCTCGTCAAAATTCAGCGATTCGTAAGGAAGATTTGGAAACTGGTTATAGTGGTTTCCGTAGTGCAAGAAGAAGACGTGAGGCAGGAAGTAATCCTGATGAAACACCAACTCAACCAGCACCAACTCAACCAGCATCAACTCAACCAGCATCAGGTGAATATGCGGGGACCGAAATAAAAGCATACTATGATAATAATCACAATGGTGTATTTGATGAAGGTGACGAATTAATATCAAGTACTGTAATTCCTCCCGCTCCAAAAGGAGAGAATGGTAATGATGGTAAAGATGCTGCAAGAGGAGCTGAATTATTAAGTGGAATTATTGCTCCAACGCCAGAAGATGGTAAAGATGGTGATACATACATTGATGCCACAACAGGAGATGTGTATAAAAAAAGAGATGGAGCTTGGGGAAAAATCGGTAACCTTAGAGGTCCGCAAGGAGAACAAGGTCAAAAAGGTGAAAATGGTAAGGATGGTAGAGCTCCGAAAATTAAAGTAGAAGATATAGCAAAATCTGCAGGAACAACAAGCGTATCAAGTCGTTCAGGAATTCGAATCACGGTTTATGATGATAAAAACAATAATGATGAATTTGATGAAGGCGATACGGTACTCAATACAAAAGAGGTATATAATGGGACAGATGGAAGAAACGGAGTAGACGGCCAAACACCAAAAGTTAAAGCAGAACGTGATGAGGCCAAGAAACAAACCACTCTAACCTTCTACATTGACAAAGATGGCGATGGTAACTATACAGAAGGAACTGATACACTCGTTCAAACCTCTATTGTGAAAGATGGACAAGACGGAGCTACAGGCCAAG
>NZ_AICU01000021.1:0-560 GCF_000257865.1 Streptococcus mitis SK575
TATAAACTGCTAACTATAAAAGGTTTTATTAGCCTAGAAAAATAAAAGGAGTATACAATATGTCTATTGTTATCGGTGCAGATGCTGCAGGTTTGAGATTGAAAGAAGTTGTGAAAGACTTCTTGGAAAAAGAAAACTTCCACGTTGTGGATGTTACAGCTGAAGGTCAAGACTTTGTTGATGTGACTCTTGCTGTTGCTGCAGAAGTAAACAAAGAAGAGCAAAACCTTGGTATCGTGATTGATGCTTATGGAGCTGGTCCATTTATGGTCGCAACTAAGATCAAAGGAATGGTTGCTGCAGAAGTATCTGACGAACGTTCAGCTTATATGACTCGTGGCCACAACAACTCACGTATGATCACTATGGGTGCACAACTTGTTGGTGATGAATTGGCTAAAAACATCGCTAAAGGATTTGTTAACGGTAAATACGATGGTGGACGTCACCAGATTCGGGTCGATATGTTGAACAAAATGTGCTAATACTCTTCAAAAATCAAGATAATCTGTCGTCAGCTCACTTTAGCTAACCACAGTTATGCTTGCAGCTAGCTTCCT
>NZ_AICU01000022.1:0-57108 GCF_000257865.1 Streptococcus mitis SK575
TAGAAGATTTTTTCATCATAAAAGACATATTATCAAGTTTCTTCAAGACCTGCTAATATGCCTTTTTCTAACTTTAAAGACTTTTTCCCAATCTTTATTATTCTATTCACTAAATCTTAAAAAATAACCATCTGGATCCAAGACTGCAAACTCGTGAGGATAGATATAGTGATCCCCAACACGAAATTCTCTTTTTGTCAGTTGACGATGGATGGGATAGTTAGCTGACAGCAGATTTTGGTAGAGCTGGGGTACATCCTTGATGCCAAAGGAAATATTGACACCGCGCCCGAAAGGATAGGTCAGTTGGGCTAATTCTTCTGCGCTGCCTTCTTCTAACATGAGCTGGCAGTCTTCAAGCGAGAGGAAGAGAAATTTCTCCTCGGGGCGCTCGTATTCGACAGAGAATCCCAACAAGTCGCAGTAGAAGTGGCGCGACTGTTCGATGTCAGATACTACAAATTCAGGAATGACAGCTTGATAGTCCATTCGTTTTCTCCTTAGAGTTCAATCTCCATGACAATGGGTGTGTGGTCTTGGCGCGCACCGGAGTCAATCATATCAGACTTGGTCACCTTGTCAGCCACGCGGTTGCTTGTCAGCCAGTAGTCGATTCTCCAGCCTGTATTGTTGATTTTAGAAGTCTTGCTGCGTTGTGCCCACCAAGTGTAGCGTTCTGGAACATCGCCATGAATATGGCGGAAGGTGTCGGTAAATCCAGTTGCCAAGAGGTTGGTAAATCCAGCACGTTCCTCGTCGGTAAATCCTGGTGAACGGCGGTTGCTAGCAGGATTTGCAAGGTCGATTTCATTGTGGGCTACATTGTAGTCACCGGTCGCAAGGACTGGTTTTTCTTTGTCTAGTTCAGCCAAGTACTCAGCATATTTGACATCCCAGATTTGGCGTTCTTCCAAGCGTTTGAGGCCATCGCCAGCGTTTGGAGTGTAAACTTGCGTTACGAAAAATTCATCAAATTCTAGAGTGATGATACGGCCTTCCAAGTCCATGGTAGACGGAGCACCGATTTCTGGGAAAGTGACAGTGGGTGTGAGTTCTTTCTTATAGAGGAACATGGTTCCAGCATAGCCTTTACGGGCAGGCTCTTGGGAAGAGCGCCACGTGTTTTCGTAGCCTGGGAAGAGTTCTTCTAAAATTTCCAAGTGTTTCTTTGTAGGCCCTTTGGCAGAAAGCTTGGTTTCTTGGATAGCGATGATATCAGCATTTTCTTCAACAAGGGTTTGTAGGACTTCTTGGGACAATTTGGCACGAGCTGAGTCACTAGTTAGGGCTGCGTTAAGAGAATCAATATTCCATGAGATAAGTTTCATAAAGTTACCTTTTTCATTCAGATTATAGATTTTATTATACCAAAAAAAGGTCTATTTCCCCAACGTATGGTTTGAAAAATCACTCTTTAGACTTTATCCTGAGAAAATAAAAATTCCCTAAACTATTTAGAAAAAAATCTAAATAGTTCTTGTATTTAGAATGGAAAGGTGTATAATGTTATTTAGAAAAACATCTAAATAGAAAGTGAAGTGTACAAATATGTCAAATAAGAGAACAATCCTTCTTTTTGTGGTCTTGGCTTATGCCCTTGCTTGGATAATATGGTTGGCACTATGGCTAAGTGGTGTTGGTCTAAATTCTCCATGGAGTCAGCTTGCTAGTATTGTAGCCATGTGGATGCCTGCACTTGCAGTCTTTCTCTTAGGGAAAATCACGAATCAACCTGGTGGAATCAAATCTAAATTAGTTGTGAATCTCAAGAGCAACTGGCGCTTTTACTTACTAGCTATCTGGTTACCAGCAGTCATCAGTTTTTTAGGAGCAGGACTTTATTTTCTTGTATTCCCTAGCAATTTCAGCCTTGGTTTTGAATCTATTCAAGCCATCTTACAAGAAAAAGGTGTCTCTCAATCAACCATTCCCTTATCTTTCTTGGCCTTGATTCAAATCTTAGCTAGTTTGACCTACGCTCCTTTTCTTAATAGTTTCTTTGCATTGGGGGAGGAAATTGGTTGGCGTGGCTATCTTTACCCAGCTCTAAGAGGACGCTTTTCAATAGTCCAGACTCATGTCTTGCTTGCTCTCATTTGGAGTCTATGGCATTTACCAATCAATTTACAAGGCTATAATTATGGAATATCTTATTTTGCTTATCCTGTTTTGGGAGTTGTCGCCATGTTTCTATTTTGTTTTAGCCTAGGAATATTGTTAAGCTGGTTGTTGGAAAAGACAGGCTCTATCTGGGCTTCAGCCCTATTTCATGGGGCAATCAATGCAACTGCAGGTCTTGGGTTACTATTTCAATTACCAGGAGAAAAAGTTTCAATCCTCTTGATTTTAGGCCCATCACCGACCGGAATGCTATCAGTTCTACCTTGCTTATTCCTAGCCCTACTAATATTACAAAGGGAAAGGAGTCATTATGAGTTTTGCAAATAGTTTTAAAGCCTTATCTCATCCAGTTAGGAGAGAGATTTTAAATTTACTCAAAGCAGGTAGATTATCTGCTGGAGAAATTGCCAGTCAATTCGAGTTGACAGGTGCAACTATTTCACACCATCTCACGATTTTGAAAGCAGCGGATTTGATTCATGAAATGAAAGAAAAAAACTTTATTTATTATGAGTTAAATACATCGGTTTTAGAGGATATAATGGTTTGGTTAGCAGATCTGAAAGGAGATCATTTTGATGAAGATAAAAATCAATAAGAAATTGGTATTATTTACGAGCATTCTCATCCTACTACCTTCCCTTGTAGGTTGTGTTTTCTGGAATCAATTACCAGAGGAGATACCCACTCATTTTAATCTACTGGGTCAAGCAGATGGCTACAATCATAAAATGTTTGCTATCTTTGGATTACCTACTCTCATGCTTTTGATGCATTGGTTGCTTCTATTTTTAATGATTAAGGATCCTAAATCTAGCAATATCAGTTCAAAAATACAAGTTTTGATTTACTGGATTATTCCTTTTGTATCTTGTCTATTAATGATTTCTATCTTCGGAGAATCTTTGGGTTATTCCATGATGAGTGGGCTACTAGCTCAGATTTTTATGGGAGTCGTTATGATCGTAATTGGAAATTATCTACCAAAAACACACCGAAATTATATAATCGGTATTCGACTTCCGTGGACCTTGGAGAGTGATAAAAACTGGAGAAAAACACATCGATTAGCTGGAAAAATTTGGGTGTTAGGAGGATTGTTATTGTTTCTAAATTCCTTTGTTCAAATATATGTTTACTGGGTGTTTTTCTTGACACTTCTACTTGTGGTGTTGATGCCTGGTGTTTATTCATATCAATTATCAAAATCAGAATCTTGAAATAGCTACTGGAGTCATTAGTTTGAGAAGTTGGTCTGATAAGTCTATTTACCCAACGTATGGCTTGAAAAATCACTCTCTTTCGTTTATAATTAAGAATGATTTTATGAAAGGGAGTGAAAATAAATGAAATTTTACTCATATGACTATGTACTTAGCCAAATCAGTCAGCAAAATGGAATGATGATTGGCTTTGGGATTGTGCTCCTAGCTATCACAGGATTTTTTGCTTTTAAAGCCTATCGAGATAAAAAGGGGACTAAGTTTCGGGAATTGGTCATGATTTTGGCCTTGACCTTGGTGGCCATGCTTTTGGTGACAATCTCAAAATACCAGACCAATCAAGCCTCTAACAACCAATTTCAAACTTCACTTCATTTCATAGAGGTTGTTTCCAAAGACTTGGGAGTGGATAAATCAGAAGTTTATGTCAATACTTCTGCAGCCACTGATGGAGCACTTATCAAGGTAGGTTCAAATTTCTATCGTGCCATGAACGGGAGCCAACCAGACAAGTATCTTTTAGAGAAATTAGAATTGCATCAAACAGACGCTATTGAATTGGTGGAGGTAAACAAATGACACTCAATTATATGGAAATTTTAATCAAACTGGCCTTGGGTCTTTTCTCGCTTGTTTTTGTTATCAATGTGACAGGAAAGGGAAATCTGGCGCCTAACTCTGCGACAGACCAAATTCAGAACTATGTTCTCGGTGGTATTATCGGTGGGGTGATTTACAATAGTTCTATTAGCATTCTCCAGTACGCAGTGATTTTGATGATGTGGACGATTTTGGTTTTGACCCTCAAGTGGCTTAGTAACAATGTTCATTTTGTCAAACGCTTGATTGATGGTAAGCCAACTCTCCTCATCAAAAATGGTCAGATTGACCCAGAAGCCTGTCGTTCAGTTGGTTTGTCTGCAGCGGAAGTAGCCCTCAAGCTTCGTAGCCAAGGGATTTTCCAGATGAAGCAGGTCAAACGCGCTGTGCAGGAGCAAAATGGCCAACTCATCGTGGTCCAAATGGGAGATGAAAATCCTAAGTATCCAGTTGTGACTGACGGTGTGATACAAGTCGATGTTTTGGAGTCGATTGGTCGTAACGAAGAGTGGTTGCTTGATAACCTCAGCAAGCAAGGGCATGACAATGTAGCCAATATCTTTATCGCTGAGTATGACAAGGGTGCGGTCACAGTCGTAACCTATGAATAAGAAAAACCTGGGGTCTTGGCCTCAGGTTTCTATTTGCAATCAGAAAGGGATGTTATGTCCATTATTCAAAAACTTTGGTGGTTTTTCAAGTTAGAAAAACGCCGTTATTTAGTCGGGATTGTGGCTCTGGTCTTGGTTTCCGTCCTCAACCTCATTCCCCCAATGGTTATGGGGAGGGTCATTGATGCCATCACATCGGGGCAATTAACCCAGCAGGACCTCCTTCTTGCCCTATTTTACTTGCTTCTTTCAGCCTTTGGGATGTACTATCTGCGCTATGTTTGGCGTATGTATATCCTTGGGACTTCCTACCGTTTGGGACAGATTATGCGCTCTCGCTTATTTGAACATTTCACAAAAATGTCTCCAGCTTTTTATCAAACCTACCGGACGGGGGACCTGATGGCACACGCAACCAATGATATCAATGCCCTAACGCGTCTGGCAGGGGGTGGTGTTATGTCTGCCGTGGATGCCTCTATCACGGCTTTAGTGACCTTGATGACCATGCTCTTTAGCATTTCATGGCAAATGACCTTGGTTGCCATTCTACCCCTGCCTTTCATGGCTTATGCGACCAGTCGTCTAGGGAGAAAGACCCACAAGGCTTTTGGCGAATCACAGGCTGCCTTTTCTGAACTCAATAACAAGGTGCAGGAGTCTGTATCAGGTATCAAAGTGACCAAGTCTTTCGGTTACCAGGCGGACGAGCTCAAGTCCTTTCAGACAGTCAATGAATTGACCTTCCAAAAGAACCTGCAAACCATGAAATACGATAGTCTCTTTGACCCTATGGTTCTCTTATTTGTTGGTTCCTCCTATGTTTTAACGCTCTTGGTAGGCTCCTTGATGGTTCAGAAAGGGCAAATTACGGTTGGTAATCTGGTCACTTTTATCAGTTATTTGGATATGCTGGTTTGGCCTCTTATGGCCATCGGCTTCCTCTTTAATATTACTCAGCGAGGGAAAGTTTCCTACCAGCGGATTGAGGAACTTTTGTCTCAGGAATCACCTGTACAAGACCCTGAGTTTCCTCTAGACAGTATTGAAAATGGGCGCTTGCAGTATGCCATTGATAGTTTTGCATTTGAAAATGAGGAAACACTGACAAATGTTCACTTTAGTTTGGAAAAAGGGCAAACATTGGGATTAGTTGGTCAGACAGGCTCTGGGAAAACGTCCTTGATTAAACTCCTCTTGCGTGAATACGATGTGGATAAGGGAGCCATTTATCTAAACGGTCACGATATTCGTGACTACCGTTTGACAGACCTTCGTAGTCTCATGGGCTACGTCCCTCAGGACCAGTTCCTCTTTGCGACTTCAATCTTAGATAATATTCGCTTTGGGAATCCTGATTTACCACTTTCAGCGGTCGAGGAAGCGACTAAGCTAGCCCAAGTTTACCAAGACATTGTAGCCATGCCTCAGGGATTTGATACGTTGATTGGTCAAAAGGGAGTCAGTCTTTCTGGAGGTCAAAAGCAGCGTCTGGCCATGAGTCGGGCTATGATTTTAGACCCTGATATCTTGATTTTGGATGATTCTTTGTCGGCCGTGGATGCCAAGACGGAGTATGCGATTATCGACAACCTCAAGGAGACGCGAAAGGACAAGACAACCATTATCACTGCCCATCGCCTCAGTGCGGTTGTTCATGCAGATTTGATTTTGGTTCTGCAAAATGGTCAAATTATTGAACGGGGTACGCACGAAGACTTGCTAGCCTTAGATGGCTGGTATGCCCAAACCTACCAGTCTCAGCAGCTGGAAATGAAGGGAGAAGAAGATGCAGAATAAGAAAGAACAATGGGCTGTATTGAAGCGCTTGATGTCTTATCTCAAGCCTTATGGACTCCTTACCTTTTTGGCACTCAGTTTTCTACTAGCGACGACGGTCATCAAAAGTGTCATTCCCCTTGTGGCTTCCCACTTTATCGACCAGTATCTCAGCAATCTCAACCAACTCGCTGTGACCGTTTTGCTGGTCTACTATGGCCTTTATATCCTACAAACTCTGGTCCAGTATGTCGGCAATCTTCTCTTTGCACGGGTGTCATACAGTATTGTTAGAGATATTCGTCGGGATGCTTTTGCCAATATGGAAAAACTGGGTATGTCTTACTTTGACAAGACGCCAGCAGGCTCCATCGTCTCTCGTTTGACAAATGACACCGAGACAATCAGTGATATGTTTTCGGGGATTTTATCTAGCTTTATCTCAGCAGTTTTCATCTTTCTGACAACCCTTTATACCATGTTGGTGTTGGATTTTCGTTTGACGACTTTAGTCCTGCTCTTTCTCCCCTTGATTTTCCTTTTGGTCAATCTCTATCGGAAAAAATCAGTGAAAATCATTGAGAAAACCAGAAGTCTCTTATCTGATATCAATAGCAAGCTGGCTGAAAACATCGAGGGAATCAGAATAATCCAGGCCTTTAATCAAGAGAAGCGCCTACAGTCAGAGTTTGATGAAATCAACCAAGAACACTTGGTCTATGCCAACCGTTCTGTAGCCTTGGATGCCCTCTTTTTGCGCCCTGCCATGAGTTTGCTGAAACTCCTAGGCTATGCAGTTTTAATGGCTTATTTTGGCTACCGTGGACTTTATCTGGGAATAACGGCCGGGACCATGTATGCCTTTATCCAGTATATCAATCGTCTCTTTGATCCCCTGATTGAAGTGACGCAAAATTTTTCGACCCTTCAAACGTCTATGGTTTCTGCAGGTCGTGTATTTGCCTTGATTGACGAGAGGACCTATGAGCCTCTTCAAGAAAATGGACAGACCGAGATCAAAGAAGGCAACATCCGTTTTGAACATGTATGTTTCTCTTATGATGGCAAACATCCGATTCTGGATGATATCTCTTTTTCTGTTAAGAAGGGTGAGACCATTGCTTTTGTGGGGCATACAGGTTCTGGGAAATCTTCGATTATCAATGTTCTCATGCGCTTTTATGAATTTCAGTCAGGGCGAGTTCTCTTGGATGGTGTGGATATCAGGGACTACAGTCAGGAAGAACTGAGAAAAAATATCGGTCTAGTCTTGCAGGAACCCTTCCTCTATCATGGGACCATCAAGTCCAATATCGCCATGTACCAAGATATCAGTGATGAGCAGGTTCAGGCTGCAGCTGCCTTTGTGGATGCAGATTCCTTTATTCAGGACCTTCCGCTGGGATATGATGCACCTGTTTCCGAACGTGGTTCGAGCTTTTCTACTGGACAGCGTCAGCTTCTTGCCTTTGCCAGAACAGTTGCTAGTCAGCCTAAAATCTTGATTTTGGATGAAGCGACAGCCAATATTGACTCTGAAACAGAAAGCTTGGTTCAAGCTTCTCTGGCGAAGATGAGACAGGGGCGGACAACCATTGCCATTGCCCACCGCCTTTCTACCATCCAAGACGCCAACTGCATCTATGTTTTGGACAAGGGGCGCATTATCGAGAGTGGAACCCATGAGGAACTCTTGGCCTTGGGAGGAACCTATCACAAGATGTATAGCTTGCAGGCAGGGGCCATGGCCTAATACTCTTTGAAAATCTCTTCAAACCATGTCAGCTTTATCTGCAACTTCAAAGCTGTGTATAGAGCAGTTTGCGGCGAGCTTCCTAGTTTGCTCTTTGATTTTCATTGAGCATAAGAAGGAAATCCTTCAAATTACAGATTTCTTTCACCGCCTTTTCCATTTTGTGGTATAATGAAAAATGTTGACAAATAGTATAATAAAAACAAAGGAGAAACAGCATGCTGAAATGGGAAGACTTGCCCGTGGAAATGAAATCAAGCGAGGTTGAGTCTTACTACCAGCTTGTCTCTAAAAGGAAGGGTTCGCTGATTTTCAAGCGTTGTTTGGACTGGGTTTTGGCCTTGGTTGTACTGGTTCTGACCTCTCCCATCTTTCTCATTTTGAGCATTTGGATCAAGTTGGATAGCAAGGGGCCAGTGATTTACAAGCAAGAGCGCGTGACCCAGTACAATCGATCTTTCAAGATTTGGAAGTTCCGTACCATGGTGACAGATGCAGACAAAAAAGGAAGTCTGGTGACTTCTGCTAACGATAGCCGAATTACCAAGGTTGGCAATTTCATCCGCCGTGTGCGTTTGGATGAACTGCCTCAGTTGGTCAATGTCCTTAAAGGCGAAATGTCCTTTGTTGGTACACGACCTGAAGTGCCACGCTACACAGAGCAGTATAGCCCTGAAATGATGGCAACCTTGCTTTTGCCAGCAGGGATTACCTCTCCAGCCAGCATCAACTACAAGGATGAGGACACTATCATCAGTCAAATGACGGAGAAAGGTCTGTCGGTTGACCAAGCCTATGTCGAACACGTCCTTCCTGAAAAGATGCGCTATAACCTCGCCTATCTCCGAGAGTTTAGTTTCCTTGGAGACATCAAAATCATGTTTCAAACCGTGTTTGAAGTGCTAAAATAAAGTAGTCATGAGAGAATGAGTACAGATAAAAGGAGCAAATCAATGCCAAATTACAATATTCCATTTTCACCACCCGATATTACGGAAGCAGAAATTGCTGAAGTAGCGGATACCCTGCGTTCTGGTTGGATCACAACAGGTCCTAAGACAAAAGAACTAGAGCGTCGCTTGTCTCAATACACACAGACGCCTAAGACTGTCTGCCTCAATTCTGCAACTGCCGCTCTTGAGTTGATTTTGCGCGTCTTGGAAGTTGGACCTGGTGATGAAGTCATCGTTCCAGCCATGACTTATACAGCTTCATGTAGTGTCATCACTCACGTGGGAGCAACCCCTGTCATGGTGGATATCCAAGCAGATACGTTTGAGATGGACTATGACCTTCTGGAGCAAGCAATCACTGAAAAGACAAAGGTGATCATCCCAGTAGAGCTCGCAGGGATTGTTTGCGACTACGACCGTTTGTTCCATGTAGTGGAGAAGAAACGTGATCTCTTTACTGCTTCAAGCAAGTGGCAAAAAGCCTTTAACCGTATTGTGATTGTTTCTGATAGTGCCCATGCTTTGGGATCTACATATAAAGGACAACCAGCTGGTTCTATCGCTGACTTTACTTCCTTCTCATTCCACGCCGTTAAGAACTTTACAACAGCAGAGGGTGGAAGTGCCACTTGGAAAGCTAATCCAGCGATTGATGATGAAGAGATGTACAAGGAATTCCAAATCCTTTCCCTTCACGGCCAAACTAAGGATGCTCTTGCCAAGATGCAACTGGGCTCATGGGAATACGATATCGTAACACCAGCTTACAAGTGTAACATGACCGATATCATGGCTTCACTTGGTCTGGTACAATTGGACCGCTATCCAAGTTTATTGCAACGTCGTAAGGACATTGTGGACCGCTATGATCGTGGTTTTGCAGGTTCTCGCATCCATCCTTTGGCACACAAGACTGAAACTGTCGAATCTTCACGTCACCTCTACATTACCCATGTAGAAGGAGCAAACTTAGAAGAACGCAATCTTATCATCCAAGAATTGGCCAAAGCAGGAATTGCAAGTAACGTCCACTACAAACCGCTTCCGCTCTTGACAGCCTATAAGAATCTTGGTTTTGATATGGCGAATTATCCTAAGGCCTATGCCTTCTTTGAAAATGAAATTACGCTCCCTCTTCACACTAAATTAAGCGATGAAGAAGTGGACTATATCATTGAGACTTTCAAAACAGTTTCTGAAAAAGTGCTAACTTCATCAAAAAAATGACAAACTACAGTCAAGTAATAGTGATTCTGTTTCTAAAAAGTCTAATTGAGTGTAAAACTGTTGTTTTCAATTGAAAGTCCTATAGTAAAATGAAATAAAAACAGGACAAATCAATCAGGATAGTCAAATTAATTTCTAGCAATATTTTAGAAGCAAAGGTGTACTCTTATAGTTTCAATATACTGTATGGTTTGAAATGAGATGTGAGCAATTTGGTGTAGCATTTAGAATTTTTATTAGGCATCATTTAGAAAATGTAGTGTCTTGTTCTAGTTTTCAATTCACCCTATTTTTTGAAAGACGCGAGTTTCCACGAATGAGGTTGTGGAAACTCGCGTCTTTCTTTTTTGTTTTCAGAATATTGTTCAAAGTTTTGAGACTATTTTTCATGTTCTAGTCATTCTTTTGAAATAATCTATAAAACACGTGTCTACAATGATCTATATGTCCTATTCCAGTATTTTAGAAGAACTGCGTCTATTTTTATAGAGCTTGAATCTAGCTTTTATAGAAAATCTATTTAAGAAATATATTGTATTGTTTTGATTTCAATCCGCTATATGAACGATATTCATGTAAATATACCTGGTGAATGCTTGCATGACAAGATATTTGTTCTTGTATTTATAAATTAGTATTTTACGAGATATCAACATGCTTTAAATACAGTGAATAGGATATTTTTATGTTCAAGCTAAGAAAGATAGTAATCACTTTTGAATGGAAGGTTAAAGAATTATTAGAAGTATGGTTAGATATATAAATGGTCACGCTTTCACAATTTTGATATTTTATTGTGTTATTCCTTGACAATTTTGATTTAAAAATATATTATAAAGAAAATGACAGCGGTGTCATTTTCTGGTATGGAATTTATATGAATATTAAATTAGGACATAATATTTTTAATTGGAGGCTAATATGAAATCTTTTCAACAAAATGAGGTTTTCTCTATTCGTAAGTCTAAGGTGGGAGTTTGCTCAGTTCTCTTAGCGGTTTTATTTATTGGAACACAAAGTGTTTTAGCTAATGAAGTAGTTGGTGAAACTTCTTCGTCTAAAGATAATATGCAAATGAACTCTTTGTTGAGTAGCACATCTACATCATTATCTGCGGAACCCCATTCTGATACTCTCAGTCTTGATAACAATTCAAGTTTAAGTACTGATAATAATGGAGGAGTGAGTATTAATCAAAATAAACCTGATATAACAAATGATACTATGATTGGTAACATCTCTGGGATGGAAGTGAATACTATTTTAAGTACTAATCTGAACGAACACGTAGCTTTGAATGTTAAAGATTATGGAGCAATAGGTGACGGGGTTAATGATGATCGTCAAGCAATTCAAGATACAATAGATGCTGCAGCTAAAGGACTAGGTGGAGGAAATGTATATTTTCCTGAAGGAACTTATTTAGTAAAAGAAATTGTTTTTTTAAAAAGTCATACACACTTAGAATTGAATGAGAAAGCTACAATTCTAAATGGTATAAATATTAAGAATCACCCTTCCATTGTTTTTATGACAGGTTTATTTACGGATGATGGTGCGCAAGTAGAATGGGGCCCAACAGAAGATATTAGTTATTCTGGTGGAACTATTGATATGAACGGTGCTTTGAATGAAGAAGGAACTAAAGCAAAAAATCTACCACTTATAAATTCTTCAGGTGGATTTGCAATTGGAAACAGTACTAATGTCACAATTCGAAATGTAACTTTCAAAGATAGTTATCAGGGGCATGCTATTCAAATTGCAGGTTCGAAAAATGTATTAGTTGATAATTCTCGTTTTCTTGGGCAAGCCTTACCCAAAACGATGAAGGATGGGCAAATTATAACCAAGGAGAGCATTCAGATTGAACCATTAACTAGAAAAGGTTTTCCTTATGCCTTGAATGATGATGGGAAAAAATCTGAAAATGTGACTATTCAAAATTCCTATTTTGGCAAAAGTGATAAATCTGGAGAATTAGTAACAGCAATTGGCACACACTATCAAACATTGTCGACACAGAACCCCTCTAATATTAAAATTTTAAATAATCATTTTGATAACATGATGTATGCAGGTGTACGTTTTACAGGATTTACTGATATTTTAATTAAAGGAAATAGATTTGATAAGAAAGTAAAAGGAGAAAGTGTACATTATAGAGAAAATGGTGCAGCCTTAATAAATGCTTATAGTTATAAAAATGTAAAAGATGAACTTGATTTAAATAAGAAAGTCGTTATTACTGAAAATACATTTTATATTTCTGATCCTAAAACAAAGGCTATTAGAGTAGCAAAAGATAGTGCAGAATATTTAGGAAAAGTATCAGATATTACTGTAACAAAAAATGTAATTAATAATAATTCTAAGGAAACAGAACAACCAAATATTGAATTATTACGAGTTAGTGATAATTTAGTAGTGTCAGAGAATAGTATATTCGGTGGTAAAGAAGGAATTGTTATTGAGGATTCAAAGGGTAAAATAACCGTTTTAAATAACCAATTTTATAATTTATCCGGTAAGTATATATCATTCATCAAATCTAATGCAAATGGGAAAGAACCTGTTATACGTGATAGCGATGGTAATTTCAATATTGTAACGGAGAATGGGCTTTACAAAATTGTAACAAATAATTTAAGTGATAAAAACGAAAAAGAAAAAAACAAAGAGGAAAAATTTAAAACAAGTTCATATGTGCATGAAAAACAATCTAATTCAAATAATGTAATTGATAGTAACCAGAAGAACGGAGAGTTTAACTCAAGTAAAGATAATAGACAAATTAATGACAAGATCGACAATAAACAAGATAATAAGACAGAAGAAGTGAACCATAAAATAGTTGGAGATGGCATAGAAACTGAAAATCATATTAATAAATCTAAAGAAATAGTAGATGTAAAACAAAAATTACCAAAGACTGGTTCGAACAAGATTATGGAACTATTCTTAACAGTGACAGGAATTGGTTTACTTTTGACACTAAAAGGGTTGAAGTATTATGGTAAAGATAAATAAAATTTGTTCGATACAAGGAAGTTCCGTAGAAAATGAGGATGCTGTAGGTTCACAAAATCAGTATTTTTGGATTATTGATGGAGCTACAGATTTATATAATTCTAAAGAGGAGATAGGTTATTCAGTCTCAGAAGTTGTACATATTTTATCAGAAAGTTTGTCGGTTAATTGTAAAGAATCAAAAACTCTTAAACAAATATTTGAAACTGCTTTACTCGAGGTTAAAGATGAAATCGGTTTAAACTCATATGAATTAACAGAGTATTATCGCTTACCAACATTTGCTTTTATATTTGCTAAACTTTCAGAAAAAAAGTTGGAGTATATGATGCTAGGTGACTGCGTCATGTTAGTAAACGAAATGGAAATAACTGATCATAGAGTAGATAACTTATTTGAAAAAGGGAAAAATGAGATAAAAGACTCAATTGGTACAAATAGTGTTTTAAATAAAAAAATTATTTTACAAAAAATCAGAAAATTATCTAATCAACCGAGTGGGTACTGGATAGGTTCGTTGGATGAGAGATTTTTAGACCATGCTATTATTAATCAAATAGATGTTACTAGTGAACAAATTGTTTTAATGAGCGATGGCTTTTATGAATTCTATCAAAATAATCAAAATAAAACTTTTGAAGAGTTAATTAAGATGAGATTTAATTCTTCTGCTATTGATCCAATCTATGGAAAGAAAGATGATGCAAGTATTGTAGTTATTGATGTTTGATATATTGTTTAAAATATTAATTGTTACTATTGAACTTTGTTAAGAAGAGGTACCTAAATGTTAAGGTTATATTTAGAAAATGAAATTATAGAATTATCAAATAATTTAGAGACCATTTGGGTATCTGTGCTTGATAAATATGAGAAGTTATTTGAATATTTATCAAATGAAGAACGAATAGAATTGATTAAAGAAGATTTAATCATAAATGAGTCAGTTCTAAATGTTGATAAAAAAGGATATGAGTTAATTTGTTTACAACATCCCGTTTCATATGACTTAAGAAGAATTATTAGTGTAATAAAAATATCAACTGACATTGAACGTATTGGGGATAGAATTGTTGAAATTTTAAAAAATCTACAGATTATTCAAAATAATGAAATTTTGAAGAAAATTATTTCAGAAATAAAAATACTTCATGAAGTTATCGGACTGCATATGAATAGGGCTATATCTTGTTATAGAGAGGAACAATCTGGATGTTTAGATATGGTTGTTATACAAAAACAGAATGAGATAGAAGAGCTTAGTACAAATATTGAAAAGAAAATAATGAATTACATATTTGAAGATGATGGGAATGTTTCTGAAGTAATTGGTGCTTTAGATATTATTCATCACCTTGATAAAATTGCTCATACTACGCAATCAATTTATAAATGGATAATGTATAGAAAATATGGGAACATAAATTAGAAAGAAAAATATATGAAAACAATTATTGATAATTTTGTTGATAGAGTAATTGAATACGGAATGTATAATGAAATTGACAAAATATATGTGAAAAATAGAGTACTAGCGTTAATAGGTGAGGAGGAAACTGATCGCATTTCCGATGAAAATGACCTGAAACAAATAAAAGATTACTTAGTGGAAATCGCCTTAAAAAACGGTAAAATTAAAGATTTAATCGAGGAAAAGGAATGTTTAGGAGCAGAGTTAATGAATTTCATAGTTCCTTTACCTAGTCGATTAAATGATATTTTTTGGAGTTCATATGATATATCACCTCAAGAAGCAGTTGAAGAGTTTTATAAGTTAAGTAAAGATAGTGATTATATTAAAACTTCTGCTATTGCTAAGAATATTGAGTTTCGATCATCAACTAAATACGGAGAGCTAGAGATTACGATAAATTTGTCAAAACCCGAAAAAGATCCAAAAACAATTGCTGCTGAAAAATTAGTAAAAGCAACTAATTATCCCAAATGTTTACTATGTATGGAAAATGAAGGATATCAGGGGCGAATAAATTATCCAGCACGTTCGAATCATAGAATTATTCGGTTGAAACTTGGTGACGAAGTATGGGGATTCCAGTATTCTCCCTACTCATATTTTAATGAGCATGCGATATTTTTAAATAGTCAACATGTACCAATGGCTATTACCTCTAAAACATTTGAACAATTATTGGAGATTGTTGATATTTTGCCAGGATATTTTGCTGGTTCAAATTCTGATCTTCCTATCTCAGGAGGCTCCATTCTTAGTCATAACCACTACCAGGGAGGGAAACATATTTTCCCAATGGAAAAAGCAAAATTTGAGAGTGAATTTCGTTTTAAAGACTTTGAGGATGTTAATGCTGGTATTGTAAAATGGCCAATGTCAGTAATTAGGTTACAAAGTGAAAATAAAAATCGATTGTTAGATTTAGCTAATAAAATTCTAAATAAGTGGAGAGAATATTCAGATTTAGAAGTAGACATCATTGCTATGACTGAAGATGTCCCACACCATACGGTGACTCCTATTGCTCGTAAAGTGGACGGGAGATATGAATTAGATATTGTTCTAAGAGATAATCATACTACTGAACAATACCCAGATGGTGTTTTCCATCCTCATCAAGATGTACAACATATTAAAAAGGAAAATATCGGGTTAATCGAAGTGATGGGACTTGCGATATTACCACCTCGTTTGAAACCAGAGTTAGAAGAAGTTGGAAAATATCTTTTAGGAGAGGATAACGCAATTGCGGATTATCATTTAGAATGGGCCGACCAATTGAAAGAAAAATATCCTCGCATTAATAAAGAAGAGGTTCATAGCGTAGTTCAACATGAAGTAGGGCAAGTATTTGCGAGAGTTCTCGAAGATGCAGGTGTTTATAAGAATACTCAAACCGGACAAGAAGCATTTATGAGATTTGTTAAATCGGTTGGAATTAATTAGGAGGAAGTAAAAATGGCAATATTGGTAACAGGCGGAGCTGGTTATATTGGTAGCCATACCGTAGTAGAATTACTAAATTTAGGTAAGGAAGTCGTTATTGTCGACAACCTTTCAAACTCAAGCATTTTAGTATTAGATCGTATTGAAGCAATTACAGGGCAACGTCCTGCGTTTTACGAATTAGATGTTTGTGATAAACAAGGATTGAGAAAAGTTTTTGAACAAGAATCTATTGAGGCTGCAATTCATTTTGCAGGATACAAAGCTGTCGGCGAATCCGTGCAAAAGCCTGTAATGTATTACGAAAATAATATTATGAGCACATTAGCTCTTGTTGAAGTGATGTCAGAGTTTAATGTTAAAAAGATTGTATTTTCATCGAGTGCGACTGTATACGGCGTTCACAATCAGTCTCCCCTTATTGAGACGATGCCGACAAGTGCAACGAATCCGTATGGGTACACAAAAGTGATGCTTGAACAAATTTTAAAAGATGTTCATGTAGCAGATTCAGAGTGGAGTATTGCGTTGCTTCGTTATTTCAATCCGATTGGTGCTCATGAGTCGGGGTTGATTGGAGAAGATCCATCAGGCATTCCTAACAACTTAATGCCTTTTATTGCACAAGTAGCGGTAGGTAAGCGACCAGAGCTAAGTGTTTTTGGAGATGATTATGATACGGTAGATGGTACTGGTGTTCGCGATTATATCCATGTAGTAGATTTAGCAATAGGACATATAAAAGCTTTAGAAAAAGTATCTGAAAAAACAGATGTTTATATCTATAACCTAGGCTCGGGAGAAGGCACTAGTGTATTACAACTTGTAAATACATTTGAAAGTGTTAATAAGATCCCTATTCCTTATAAAATAGTTCCAAGACGTTCAGGAGACGTTGCAACTTGTTATGCAAATGCAGACAAAGCATATAAGGAATTAAATTGGAGGACAACAAAATCAATTGAAGACATGTGTAGAGATACATGGAATTGGCAATCAAAAAATCCCAATGGCTATAATTGATGATACTGTTTATATGAGTGCTGTATTTTGGAAAAATTACTTAACCTTTTAATGAAATGCATATTTAATGAAAGATAAATTTTTTTAAAAAAATGTTTGAAAGCGCTTGACAAAGGAAACGGTTTCATTGTATAATGTAAACAAGATGACACCGATGTCAAATATAAAAAAGAAGGTCTTTATATGAAAAACTTAACAAAAATTAAGTTCAAAGAGAATGGGGAATTTAATCATTTCCCTGGGAATACAGTTGTAGCAAATCTTTATACTAAACAAGATTTGATGGAAGTTGTTGATATTATTCAATCACGTTATAGAGAATTACCATTTATCGATAAGTTTACTTTAACTCCAAGGAATTCTATTCACATGACTGTAATTGAATTGTTGTGCCATGAAAATCGTGAAACGGAGTTTTGGAGCAGTAATCTTCCTCTAGATACACCTTTACAGGAAATACATGATTACTTTGCTAAACAACTTGAAATTTTTCCATTGTTGGATGAAGAAATTCATATGCGTGTAACTGAAATGGGAAAACAAAACATATTAGTTGAACCTGCAGATGAAGCTTCTGCAAAGAGATTAGAAGAAATTCGTACTTATGTCTCAGAAAAAGCAGGTGTTCGTTTCCCTAATCATGATAGATATCAATTCCATATTTCAATTGGATATCTTCGGATTCCTTTAACCGAACAGGAGGAAGAAGAGTTTACTAAAGTCAGAGCAGAATTAACTGAAATTTTATTAGAGAAGATTCCAACTATTACTGTAAACCGTATTGACTATACTGTATTTGAAGATATGAGACAATTTGTTCCATATCACGAAAAATTTAAATAAAATAATAAAAAAGGAGAACTTATCATGAAAAAAATGAAAGTTTGGTCTACTGTACTTGCAACGGGAGTTGCTCTTACTACACTTGCTGCTTGCTCTGGAGGTTCAAATTCTACGACTGCTTCTTCATCTGAAGAAAAAGCTGATAAAAGTCAAGAATTAGTAATCTATTCGAACTCAGTCTCAAATGGTCGTGGTGATTGGTTAACTGCTAAAGCAAAAGAAGCTGGTTTTAATATCAAAATGGTTGATATCCCTGGCGCTCAATTAGCAGACCGTGTTATTGCTGAGAAGAATAATGCAGTTGCAGATATGGTATTTGGAATTGGTGCTGTTGATTCAAATAAAATTAGAGATCAAAAATTACTAGTACAGTACAAGCCTAAATGGTTAGATAAAATTGATCAATCTTTATCAGATAAAGATAATTATTATAATCCTGTGATTGTTCAACCATTAGTTTTAATTGGGGCGCCTGATGTAAAAGAAATGCCTAAAGATTGGACAGAATTAGGTAGTAAGTATAAAGGTAAATATTCAATTTCTGGTCTTCAAGGTGGTACAGGACGTGCAATTCTAGCAAGTATCTTAGTTCGATACCTTGATGATAAAGGTGAATTAGGTGTTTCCGAAAAAGGTTGGGAAGTAGCAAAAGAATATTTGAAAAATGCATACACTCTTCAAAAGGGAGAAAGTTCAATTGTTAAGATGTTAGACAAAGAAGATCCAATACAATATGGAATGATGTGGGGTTCTGGTGCATTAGTTGGACAAAAAGAACAAAATGTTGTTTTCAAAGTTATGACTCCTGAGATTGGTGTACCATTTGTAACTGAACAAACTATGGTTTTAAGCACTAGTAAAAAACAAGCGTTAGCTAAAGAATTTATTGATTGGTTTGGTCAATCAGAAATTCAAGTAGAATATAGTAAGAACTTTGGATCTATTCCTGCAAATAAAGATGCCCTCAAAGATCTACCAGAAGATACTAAGAAATTTGTTGATCAAGTGAAACCACAAAATATTGACTGGGAAGCTGTTGGAAAGCATTTGGATGAATGGGTAGAAAAAGCTGAATTAGAATACGTACAATAAGAAATAAGAGTTAATTTTTATGTCCAAGTCTCTCTATTATTTCTAAATTTATGGAAGAAATAAAGAGAGGCTTTTGGTTTAGTAATAGAGGGAGTTAGTGAGATGATTAAATTTGATAATATTCAAATTAAATATGGTGATTTTGTTGCAATTGATAATCTGAATTTAGATATACATGAAGGGGAATTTTTTACATTTCTTGGGCCTTCAGGATGTGGTAAATCAACTACTTTGAGAGCATTGGTAGGTTTTCTAGATCCATCATCAGGAAGTATTGAAGTTAATGGAACAGATGTCACTCATTTGGAACCTGAAAAGCGTGGAATTGGTATTGTATTTCAATCTTATGCGCTATTTCCAACTATGACTGTTTTTGATAATATTGCATTTGGTTTAAAAGTTAAGAAGGTAGCTCCAGATGTTATTAAAGCTAAAGTATCAGCAGTAGCAGCAAAAATTAAGATCTCTGATCAACAGTTACAGCGTAATGTATCAGAATTATCTGGGGGTCAACAACAAAGGGTAGCATTGGCTCGTGCTCTGGTTCTTGAACCTAAAATTCTTTGTCTAGATGAACCATTGTCAAACCTTGACGCAAAATTACGTGTAGATTTGAGAAAAGAGCTGAAAAGACTTCAAAAAGAGTTAGGTATTACTACTTTATATGTTACTCATGATCAAGAGGAAGCCTTAACTTTATCTGATAGAATTGCAGTCTTTAACAATGGATACATCGAACAGGTCGGTACACCTGTAGAGATTTATCATAATTCTCAAACTGAATTTGTATGTGATTTTATTGGCGATATTAATGTTTTGACCGATGAAACAGTCCACGAAGTATTACTGAAAAATGCAAGCGTTTTCTTAGAAGATAAAAAAGGATACATTCGATTAGAGAAAGTTCGATTCAATCGTGAAACTGAACAAGATTTCATTCTAAAAGGGACAATTATTGATGTTGAGTTTTCTGGAGTTACAATTCACTATACAATAAAAGTTTCTGAAAGTCAGATTCTTAATGTAACAAGTATTGATAGTCAGGCTGCTATTAGATCTGTCGGAGAAAGTGTGGACTTATTTATCACACCATCAGACGTTCTGCAATTTTAAGGAGGTGCAGTATGCGTCATAAATTAAATTTAAAAGATTGGCTTATTCGTTTAGGGTTAATCTGGTTCCTAGTAACATTTATTATTTATCCAAACTTTGATCTAGTAGTGAATGTATTTGTAAAAGGAGGAGAATTTTCCCTTGAAGCTGTACATCGTGTTCTAAAATCTGAGAGGGCACTTCAGAGTATTATGAACAGTTTTAAGTTAGCATTTTCACTCATTATTACAGTTAATGTCGTAGGTATTCTTTGTGTTCTATTTACAGAGTACTTTGATATTAAAGGTGCTAAAATTTTAAAATTAGGCTATATGACCTCTTTAATTTATGGAGGAGTGGTTTTAGCGACTGGATATAAATTTGTCTATGGTCCTTATGGATTGATAACAAAATTTTTACAAAATGTTATCCCTTCTTTAGACCCTAACTGGTTTATTGGGTATGGTGCAGTCTTATTCATTATGACATTTTCAGGAACTGCTAATCATACATTGTTTTTAACAAATACAATTCGAAGCGTTGACTATCACACTATTGAGGCTGCACGAAATATGGGAGCAAAACCATTTACTGTTTTCCGAAAAGTAGTGTTACCAACCTTAATTCCAACTCTATTTGCACTTACTATTATGGTTTTTCTTAGTGGTTTATCTGCAGTAGCAGCACCCATGATTGTTGGTGGTAAAGGATTTCAAACTATAAATCCAATGATTATTACATTTGCAGGGATGGGGAATTCTCGTGATTTAGCTGCCTTACTTGCAATTATTTTAGGTATTGCAACTACAATTTTGCTTACTATCATGAATAAGATAGAAAAAGGTGGAAATTATATTTCTATCTCTAAGACTAAAGCGCCTCTTAAAAAACAAAAAATTGCATCTAAGCCTTGGAATATCATTGCTCACATTGTAGCATATGGATTGTTTACAGTTTTCATGCTTCCACTAATTTTTATAGTATTATACTCATTTACAGATCCAGTTGCAATTCAAACAGGTAACTTAACATTATCAAACTTTACTTTAGAAAATTATCGCTTATTCTTTAGTAATAGTGCGGCATTCTCTCCATTCTTGGTCAGCTTTATTTATTCTATTATCGCTGCGACAACAGCAACAATTCTCGCAGTTGTATTTGCTCGAGTTGTCAGAAAACATAAATCTCGCTTTGATTTCTTATTTGAATATGGTGCTCTACTTCCTTGGTTACTACCAAGTACACTTTTAGCAGTAAGTTTATTATTTACTTTTAATCAGCCACAATTTCTTGTCTTGAATCAGATTTTGGTAGGTAGTTTGGTAATTCTACTTATTGCATATATAGTTGTAAAAATCCCATTTTCTTATAGAATGGTACGTGCTATTTTATTTAGTGTTGATGATGAGATGGAAGATGCAGCAAGAAGTATGGGTGCTTCACCTTTTTATACTATGATGAAGGTTATCATTCCATTTATTTTACCGGTTGTTCTCTCTGTTATTGCTTTAAACTTTAACTCTTTATTAACTGACTTCGACTTATCTGTATTTCTTTACCATCCATTAGCTCAACCGCTGGGTATAACTATTCGTTCAGCAGGTGATGAAACAGCAACTTCAAATGCTCAAGCACTTGTGTTCGTTTATACTATTGTATTAATGATAATTTCTGGTTCTGTATTATACTTTACTCAGAGACCAGCTAGTAGAAAAAGGAAATAATAATGCAGGCAACAAGCTTAGGACTATCATATATCGAAATTGTATTAAGAATTGTACTTTCATTAGTTATTGGTGGTGTAATTGGTTTAGAGAGAGGAAGTAAATCTCAACCAGCAGGTATTCGTACACATAGTATTGTTTGTCTGGCTGCATGTTTAATTATGATGACTAATGAGTATGTATCTTATAAATTTGGTACAGGAGATCCTACACGCTTAGGTGCGCAAGTTATATCAGGTGTTGGTTTTCTTGGGGCTGGAACAATACTTATTACAGATAAAAAGAAAATAACTGGTTTAACAACTGCAGCCGGAATATGGGCTTCAGCTGGAATCGGTCTAGCTATAGGTGTTGGTTTTTATGAAGGAGCCGTACTAGGAGCAATTTCTGTTTGGAGTGTTATAACTATGTTCCAACCTTTAAAAAAATATCTTCAAAGTCGTTCAAAGATAATCGAATTGTATATCGTTGTTAGATCTACAGAGGCATATAATCGGGTACTAGTATACTGTGCTGAGAATGGCATTAGAATGACTGATTCTAGAACTGCATTTGGAGATGTTAATTCAGAAAGAATTGAATATTTTGATGTTCCAGAAAAAAAAATCGCGTCATTTATTACTCTGGAATTATCAGGAAGATTTGAACATCTTCGTTTGATGGAAGAAATTGCTAATATTGTAGGTGTTATTTATGTCGAAGAAATTAGCTGAAATTTAGTAAACAAAGGGACAGATGTTTTTGTCCTTTTGTTTTTTAAATGTTTTAATCATCTAATTTTTGAGTAGATTTTTGCTCAGAGGTTTTTATGAAAGATTATAAAATCTATTTTGATTTAGGTAAAATAGAATATTTTGATAATAATTGTTTGATACAAGTATACAAATTTATTTCTTTTTATGATATTTGTGAAATGGTGTTTGCCTTTCATTTACCTCCTGATGAGTTGATAACAAATGTTATTTTTAAAGAAAAAATTAACTCTATGTTAGAATGTTACATTGACAGGCTATTATATGTTTTTATAAATCCTACAAATTTTACTGAAAAAGTTAATCTAGAATTTTATGGGAGTTTTTTCTCATATGAATTTATTTGTCGTGAAGTTGGAAACATTCTTAAAAATAAAGGTGTGAAATGCAATTTAAACTTTTTTGAAGGGGAAGAATATTTGTAAAATTAATTTTGTGGATTTGTTGATCTTAAATAATTTACTAAATTCTCTTGTTAAAAAAAATTAAATATTGTATAGTAATATTAGAATGTTCGTAATGGAGGACTGAAATGAAAAATATAAATGGGAAAAAGGTAACTATTTATGATATTGCACGTTTATCAGGTTTTTCTCCAAAAACAGTTTCACGAGTTATTAATGGTGGAGTAAATGTTAAAGAAGAAACTTATCAAGCGATTCAAAAAGTTATAGAAGAATTGTCGTATATTCCAAATGCATATGCAAGAAATTTAACTAAAAAAGAAGCTATAAATATATTGATTTCTGTAAAAAAAATCGACTCTTTTCCTTTAATTTGGTTCCAAACTTTATTAGATAAAGTTTTACAAACTTGTAAAGAGTATGGTGTTAACGCTATTGTTGAATATTTTAGTGAAGAGGATACAATTAGTAATTCAATAATCTCGAGTACAGGAAGTTTGATAGATGGTGTAATAGTATTTTATGAAAGTAAAGAAGATATTCGGATTAATTACTTACAAAAGAATAAAATTCCATTCATAGTTTTTGGAGAATCTAGAACACCTAATGTTGTGTATGTTTCTAACAACAATTTTCAGGCCACTTATGACATGATGAAATTAGTATCAAAAGAAAACATTAATAGTATGTGGTTGCTTATGGGAGGAGAATCCCTTGTTAATATGGATCGAGAGAGAGGGGTTCGTGCTTTTTTAAATGATAAAAACTATGAAATGGATTTGAAAGTTGTATATGGTCTAACTACAATAGATTCGGTTTATTCATATGCTACAAGACATCTATCTAATCAAAATTATCCTGATTTGGTTTTTGTATCCGGGGATGAGAAAGTACAGGGATTGATTCGTGCTTGCTATGAGAAGGAAATTACTATTCCTGATGATATTTCAATAATCGGATTTGACAATATTCCAATTTCTCAATATTACACTCCAGCTTTATCTACAATTTCTCCTAATTATGTTAAATTAGCTCAAGAAATGATTGAAGGGGTATTAGCAATTATAAAGGGGGAAAGTGTCACATCTGTTGAAGTTTCTACTAAACTTGTTAGGAGACAGAGTTTCTAGTATTGTTTAATTCTTGAAAATCCTAATGGAAAAGATGGAGTGTTCTAAAGTAAGTTCTGTTTAGCATCTATTCAGTTTCTATTGAGTTGGATCCAATTTCTAACAAGTGGGACATTTTCACGTTCGATTTACTAAAGACATTATCACATTCGAATCACACATCTTTCAAAAAAATCGTAAAAAAGTCTTGACAAAGAAAAAACAAAGTATTAAAATGAGTTCAACAAATCAGAAAAGTAACTATTTTTAATCTTCAGGGAGCCTGTGGTGATTGTGAACAGGTGGTTGGAAGTAGTGAAAGTGGGCTGATTTAAAAAATGAATTTGAAACAATGAAAATTCGGTGCGCACACCTTACAGTGCAACTTGTTGTTAGACAAGGCAGAGATGTAAAGGGGAATAGTCCCTTTATAATTGAGGTGGCACCGCGTTACCAACGCCCTCACACGGAATTTAATTCTGTGTGTGGGCTTTTTTCATATCTTGAAATCAATACAAAATGAGGAAAAAATTATGACAACTAAAGGTTATTTTGGACAATTTGGTGGTAGTTTTGTACCGGAGCCGATTCAGGCTTTGTTGGATGAGTTGGAAGTGACATTTGACAAGTATAAGGATGATCCAGAGTTTTTGGCAGAATTTCGCCATTACTTGAAGGATTATTCAGGTCGAGAAACACCGCTCTATTTTGCAGAAAGTTTGACAGAGCACTTAGGTGGCGCTAAGATTTATCTCAAGCGCGAAGACCTTAACCATCTTGGTTCTCACAAACTCAATAACGTTTTAGGACAAATTCTTCTTGCTAAACGCATGGGCAAAAAACGAGTGATTGCGGAAACAGGAGCTGGTCAGCACGGGGTTGCGACGGCGGCAACTGCAGCTAAGTTTGGTATGGCTTGTGATGTCTACATGGGGGCAGAAGATGTGGAACGCCAACGTCTCAATGTTTTCCGTATGGAGATGATGGGAGCAACTGTTCACGCAGTTGAAACAGGGACTCGTACCCTCAAAGATGCTGTTGATGCAGCCTTTGGAGCATGGATGAATGACCTTGAAGCCTTTTATGTTCTGGGATCTGCTGTGGGACCTCACCCATATCCAACCATTGTTCATGAGTTCCAAAAGGTCATCAGTGAAGAATCTCGCCGTCAAATCTTAGAAAAAGAAGGTCGTTTACCAGACTACGTTATTGCCTGTGTAGGTGGTGGCTCTAATGCCATCGGTGCTTTTTCTCAGTATGTGGCTGATGAAGAAGTTAAATTGGTTGGGGTTGAAGCTGCTGGTTACGGACTTGATACAGACAAGCACGCAGCTACTATGACAAAAGGTAGTATCGGAATTGTTGATGGCATGAAGACTTATGCAGTCTTTAAGGAAGATGGAGAGCTGGCTCCAGTTTACTCTATCTCAGCTGGATTGGACTATCCAGGGGTTGGCCCAGAACACGCCTACTTCAAAGATTCAGGTCGCGTGGAATATGTGGCTGCGACGGATGAAGAAGCTGTTCAGGCTCTCCTCCTTCTCAGCAAGACTGAAGGGATTATCCCAGCGATTGAAAGCTCACACGCTATCGCAGAAGCAGTTAAACGTGCACCGAAACTAAGTAAAGACGACATTATCATCATCAATGTCTCTGGTCGTGGAGACAAGGACGTAGCTGCGATTGCAGACTACCTAGAAGCTAAAAAATAATAGATGGAAAAATTACAGTCCTTTCTCTCACAGAGAGCTTGTGGTTGCTGGAAACAAGCAGAGAAAACTGTAAGGTTGGGTCCATCTGAAACGAGAGAAGAAAACATAATTCTCAAGGGAGTGCCCTTTATCGCACAGCCTGTTACAGGAGGTATCTGAGACAGGAATGAGAGATAGGAGAAATCCTATAATTGAGGTGGCACCGCGAATTTCGTCCTCACGCAAGTTGTTTTGCGTGGGGATTTTTCATACAGTCGCCACGGACTAGAAGTAGAACTGAAAGGGAAATTACAATGGAACGAATCATTCATGGAGATGTCTTATCACCAATCTTGGCTTATATGCGCCTAAAGGGGCAACACAAGGTTATCTTAGAGAGTATTCCGAGAGACAAGGAAACAGCTCGTTTTTCTATCTTAGCTTATAATCCAGTTTTTGAGATTAAGTTTGAAAATGGAGTTCTCTATCAAAATGGGCAAGTGATTGATCGGGATCCCTTGGATTTCCTTTATGAAGTGACTCATAAGAGTCAGCACCATTCAGATCTACCTTTTGGTGGTGGGGCAATTGGTTTTGTTGGTTACGATATGATTTCGCTTTATGAAGAAATTGGTCAAATTCCTGAAGATACAATTGGAACGCCAGACATGCATTTCTTCGTTTATGAGAGTTACATGGTCTTTGACCACAAGAAGGAGAAAATCCATGTCATCGAGGATACTCTCTATAGTGAGCGAAGTCAAGAAGACTTGGAAAAAGCCTTAAACCAAGTGCTTGAGGAATTACGCATTCCTGCTCCAAATGAATTTGAAGACTTGGATCTATCTCCGTTAGACTTCAAACCCCATATCGCTCCTCAGAAGTTTGAGGAAATGGTGGAAACAGCTCGTGACTTGATTCGTAATGGCGATATGTTCCAATGTGTACTCAGCCAGCGTTTCTCAGCAGAAGTTACTGGAAATCCATTTGACTTCTACAGAAATCTCCGCGTGACTAATCCTTCTAATTACCTTTATTTCTATGATTTTGGGGATTATCAAATCATCGGTGCCAGTCCAGAAAGTTTGGTTTCAGTTAAAAATGGCATCGTGACAACCAATCCGATTGCAGGTACGCGACCAAGAGGAGCTACGGATGAAGAAGACAAGGCTTTGGCGACAGACCTGCTTTCGGATGAGAAGGAAACAGCAGAGCATCGAATGTTAGTAGACTTGGGACGTAACGATATTGGTCGCATCTCTGAAACGGCCAGTGTCCAAGTCACTAAGTATATGGAAGTGGAGCTTTTCCGTTATGTCATGCATTTGACCAGCGTGGTCAAGGGGCGTTTGCTTCCAGAACTCACTGCCATGGATGCTTTGAAAGCAACACTTCCAGCTGGAACAGTTTCAGGAGCACCAAAGATTCGAGCGATGAGACGCATCTATGAACTGGAAACGGAAAAACGGGGCGTATACGCAGGAGCAATCGGCTACTTGTCTGCGACGGGTGATATGGACTTTGCCATTGCCATCCGAACGATGATTCTCAAAAATCAAACAGCCTATGTGCAGGCTGGGGCAGGGATTGTCTATGACTCCATCGCCCAAAACGAATACCAAGAAACCATTAACAAAGCAAAATCTATGACTAGAATTGGAGAACTAAGACCATGATTTTATTGATTGACAACTATGATTCTTTTACCTATAACTTGGCCCAATACATTGGGAATTTTGCAGAAGTTCAGGTTTTGAGAAATGATGATCCCAAGCTGTATGAAGAAGCTGAAAAAGCAGATGGTCTGGTCTTTTCTCCTGGTCCTGGTTGGCCAGTTGATGCTGGAAAGATGGAAGACATGATTCGTGACTTTGCTGGCAAGAAGCCGATTCTTGGAATTTGTTTGGGGCACCAAGCCATTGCAGAAGTCTTTGGTGGTAAGTTAGGTTTGGCTCCAAAAGTCATGCATGGGAAACAGAGCAATATCAGCTTTGAAGCGCCATCTGTTTTGTATCAAGGTATCGAGGATGGTCGTGCGGTCATGCGTTATCACAGTATTTTGATTGAGGAAATGCCAGAAGACTTTGAAGTGACAGCTCGTTCTACTGATGATCAAGCCATCATGGGGATTCAACATAAAAACCTACCGATTTATGGCTTCCAGTACCATCCAGAGAGCATTGGAACGCCAGATGGCTTGTCTTCTATTCGGAATTTTATCGAGAAGGTTGTAAAGTGAGGAAACTAGGATGAAAGAGATTATTGAAAAACTAGCAAAATTTGAAAATTTATCAGGTGTGGAAATGACGGATGTCATCGAGCGTATCGTAACTGGCCGTGTAACGGAGGCGCAGATTGCTTCTCTCCTCTTGGCCCTTAAGATGAAGGGGGAAACACCTGAAGAACGCACAGCCATTGCCCAAGTCATGAGAGGGCATGCCCAACATATTCCAACTGAGATTCATGATGCCATGGACAACTGTGGTACAGGTGGGGACAAGTCTTTCAGCTTTAACATCTCCACAACTGCAGCCTTTGTCTTGGCTGGTGGTGGTGTTCACATGGCCAAGCATGGTAACCGCTCGATTTCTTCTAAATCTGGTTCTGCAGATGTCCTAGAAGCCTTGGGCATCAACCTAGACCTCAAACCAGCTGAACTAGGTAAGGTCTTTGATAAAACTGGCATCGTCTTTCTCTTTGCTAAAAATATGCACCCAGCTATGAAATACATCATGCCAGCTCGTTTGGAACTAGGAATTCCAACGATTATGAACTTGACTGGTCCCCTGATTCATCCAATGGCTTTGGAAACACAGCTTCTTGGAATTAGCCGTCCAGAACTTCTAGAAAGTACAGCTCAGGTTTTGAAAAATATGGGTCGCAAACGTGCCATCGTGGTTGCTGGGCCAGAAGGATTGGATGAAGCTGGTTTGAATGGAACAACCAAGATTGCACTTCTTGAAAATGGCGAAATCACCCTATCAAGCTTTACTCCAGAAAATTTAGGGATGGAGCGCTACGCTATCGAAGATATTCGTGGTGGGAATGCTCAGGAAAATGCAGAAATTTTGCTCAGCGTTCTTAAAAACGAACCAAGTCCATTCTTGGAAACGACAGTCTTAAATGCTGGTCTTGGTTTCTATGCTAATGGTAAGGTTGATAGCATCAAGGAAGGAGTTGCCTTGGCCCGTCAAGTGATTGCTAGTGGCAAGGCCCTTGAAAAACTCAGACTGTTACAGGAGTACCAAAAATGAGTCAGGAATTTTTAGCACGAATTTTGGAGCAAAAGGCGCGTGAGGTTGAGCAGATGGAGCTGGAGGAAATCCAGCCTCTGCGCCAGACCTACCGCTTGGCTGACTTTTTGAAGAATCATCAAGATCGCTTGCAGGTGATCGCTGAAGTTAAGAAAGCTAGCCCTAGTCTGGGAGATATCAATCTCGATGTGGATATTGTGCAACAGGCCCAGACTTATGAAGCAAACGGCGCAGTGATGATTTCAGTTTTGACAGATGAGGTTTTCTTTAAAGGGCATTTGGATTATCTACGGGAGATTTCCAGTCAGGTAAACATTCCAACGCTCAACAAGGACTTTATCATCGATGAAAAGCAAATCATCCGCGCTCGCAATGCAGGTGCAACGGTCATCCTACTCATTGTGGTAGCCTTGTCTGAAGAACGTCTCAAGGAACTTTATGACTATGCGACAGAGCTTGGTCTGGAAGTCTTGGTGGAAACTCACAATCTAGCTGAACTAGAAGTGGCTCACAGACTTGGTGCCCAGATTATCGGGGTCAATAACCGCAACTTGACCACCTTTGAAGTTGACTTGCAGACCAGTGTAGACTTGGCTAAACATTTCAAAGATGATTGCTTGTACATTTCTGAATCTGCTATTTTCACAGGGCAGGATGCGGAACGAGTAGCGCCATACTTTAACGGAATTTTAGTTGGGACAGCTCTTATGCAGGCAGAAGATGTAGCCCAGAGAATCAAGGAGTTGCAGATTGACAAAGGTTAAAATTTGCGGACTATCGACCAAAGAAGCGGTGGAAACAGCCGTTTCAGCAGGAGCCGACTACATCGGTTTTGTCTTTGCACCTAGTAAAAGACAGGTGACTTTGGATCAGGCTGCTGAGCTGGCAAAGCTTATTCCTGCAGATGTCAAAAAGGTTGGTGTATTTGTTTCACCAAGTCGGGCAGAACTGCTAGAAGTCATTGACAAAGTTGGCTTGGACTTGGTTCAAGTTCATGGTCAGGTGGCAGATGATTTATTTGAGAATTTGCCTTGTGTCAGTATTCAGGCTGTGCAGGTGGATGGAGAGGGACATGTCCCCAATTCTCAGGCAGACTATATCCTCTTTGATGCCCCTGTGGCAGGGAGTGGCCAGACCTTTGACTGGGGGAAATTGGATACGACAGGACTAACTCAGCCTTTCTTTATCGCAGGTGGGCTTAACGAAGACAATGTAGTAAAAGGAATTCAACACTTTACTCCCTATGCAGTAGATGTATCAAGCGGAGTGGAGACAGATGGACAAAAAGATCATGAAAAGATTAGAAGATTTATAGAGAGGGTAAAGAATGGCATATCAAGAACCAAATAAAGATGGATTTTACGGAAAATTCGGTGGACGTTTCGTCCCAGAAACATTGATGACAGCAGTTTTGGAGTTGGAGAAGGCCTACCGTGAAAGTCAGGCAGACCCAAGTTTCCAAGAGGAATTAAACCAACTCTTACGCCAGTATGTGGGACGTGAAACTCCGCTTTACTACGCAAAAAATTTGACTCAGCATATCGGCGGAGCCAAGATTTATCTTAAACGTGAAGACCTCAACCATACAGGTGCCCATAAGATTAACAATGCCTTGGGACAAGTTTTGCTTGCTAAACGCATGGGTAAAAAGAAAATTATCGCTGAAACAGGTGCTGGTCAGCATGGTGTGGCCACTGCAACTGCTGCAGCCCTCTTTAACATGGAATGTACCATCTACATGGGTGAGGAAGATGTTAAACGCCAAGCCCTCAATGTCTTCCGTATGGAGCTTTTGGGAGCTAAGGTTGAGGCAGTGACAGACGGTTCGCGCGTGCTCAAGGATGCGGTCAATGCAGCCCTTCGTTCATGGGTAGCAAATATCGATGATACCCACTATATCCTTGGTTCTGCCTTGGGGCCTCATCCTTTCCCAGAAATCGTTCGAGACTTCCAAAGTGTCATCGGTCGAGAAGCTAAACAACAGTACCGTGACTTGACAGGTCAAGATCTGCCAGATGCCCTAGTAGCCTGTGTTGGTGGTGGTTCTAATGCCATCGGTCTCTTCCATCCCTTTGTAGAAGATGAGTCTGTAGCTATGTATGGGGCTGAAGCAGCAGGACTTGGTGTAGATACAGAGCACCACGCAGCTACCTTGACCAAGGGTCGTCCGGGTGTCCTTCACGGTTCTCTCATGGATGTTCTCCAAGATGCCCATGGTCAAATTCTTGAAGCCTTCTCTATCTCAGCAGGTTTGGACTATCCTGGTATCGGTCCAGAACATTCTCACTACCACGATATTAAACGTGCCAGCTATGTCCCTGTGACAGACGAAGAAGCCTTGGAAGGATTCCAGCTCTTGTCTCGTGTGGAAGGGATTATCCCAGCCTTGGAATCTAGCCACGCTATTGCTTTTGCGGTGAAATTGGCCAAAGAACTCGGACCAGACAAGTCCATGATTGTCTGTCTATCAGGTCGTGGGGACAAGGATGTGGTTCAAGTCAAAGACCGCTTGGAAGCAGATGTAGCAAAGAAGGGAGAAGCTCATGCCTAAGACACTAACAAAAAAATTAAACGCTATAAAAGCAGCTGGAAAAGGAATTTTCGTTCCCTATATCATGGCTGGTGACCACGAAAAAGGTTTGGATGGTCTCGCTGAAACAATCCACTTTTTAGAAGATTTGGGTGTTTCAGCTATTGAAGTGGGTATTCCCTTTTCAGACCCAGTTGCAGATGGGCCTGTTATCGAAGAAGCAGGCTTGCGCAGTCTAGCGCATGGGACTTCTACCCAGGCTTTGGTTGAAACCTTGAAAACCATTGAAACAGAGGTTCCGCTGGTCATCATGACCTACTTCAACCCCCTCTTTCAGTACGGTGTGGAGAACTTTGTCAAAGATTTGGCAGCTACAGCGGTTAAGGGCTTGATTATTCCAGACCTGCCTCATGAACATGCTAATTTTGTAGAGCCATTTCTGGCAGACACAGACATGGCCTTGATTCCCCTAGTTAGTTTGACAACAGGAATTGAACGCCAGAAAGAGTTGATTGATGGGGCAGAAGGATTCGTCTATGCGGTTGCTATCAATGGGGTGACAGGGAAATCAGGCAATTACCGTGCAGATTTGGACAAGCACTTGGCACAACTTCATCAAGTGGCCGACATCCCAGTCTTGACAGGTTTTGGCGTATCTAGTCAGGATGATGTGGAACGCTTCAATACGGTGTCCGATGGCGTTATCGTCGGTTCAAAAATCGTAAAAGCTCTCCACGAGGGAGAGCCGATTGAGGACTTTATCAAACAAGCAGTAGCTTACCAAAAATAATCACGCAAGCAGCGAGTAAGAGGAAAGGCACAAAAGAAAGTCTTTCCTTTTTCTTTTTCAGGAGAAAGGCTAGAATCCCCGTCGCAGAAGCAAACTGAATCAAGATGAGTAACTCCGTTGCGCTAAAGATGAGAGAACAAGAAGCTAAAAAGAGAAAATCCCCTGCGCCCATGCGGATATCGATAAAATGAGCCACAATTCCAAGAGCAAGGAAGAAAATCATGACCAGATTCCAGCCGGAGCAGACCATTAGGAGTAGATGAAAGACAATCCAGACCAGTAAGGGATATTCCTGATGGCGAAAGTCGTAGATGCCCAAGGTCAAACCAGCAGTGATTAGGATGACTTGACTCAAGGAAAGTAATTCCCAAGAGTAAAGCAGAAAGAGGAGTCCTAAGCCTAGTTCAAAGAGGGCATACCAGACAGGATAAGGAGCCTTGCAGTAGCGACAGCGAAAGCGATTGAAGACCTGCGAGAGAATCGGAATCAAATCTAAGGGACGCAAGGGAGTCTGACAGGAATCGCAGTGACTAGCAGGTTGGATAATGGATTGCTCTGGAAAACGGTCAATGACCAAACCAAGAAAGGAAGCGAGAATGCTCCCGACAAGAAAAAAATAAAAATCAATCATACTTATCTATTCGTAAAAAATGGGAGAAGTAGTATAATGGAGAAATATAGATCAGATGGGGAGGTCAAGATGACAATTCGTTTTGAAGAAAATGTGAGCACAGAAAATGCTCAGCTCGTATGCCAATGGTCCAACTCCCTTGGCAAGTCTTTTCAAGAACAATGGGTGGGAATAATGATTCCTTTTCCCTTGACTATCCAAGCCTTGCAAGAGTTGGAAGGAATCTTTTCAATCTTTGATGGACAAGAGTTTGTGGGGCTTATCCAGAAAATCAGGCTAGAAGACAGGAATCTTCATATTGGAAGATTTTTTATCAACCCCCGGAAACAGGGGCAAGGCTTAGGTAGCCAGGCTTTAAGGAAATTTGTTAGTTTGACCTTTGAAAATGGAGACATAGATAGTATTTCTCTAAATGTCTTCGAGGCAAATCAAAGAGCTCAGAATCTTTACCAAAAAGAAGGATTTGAAATCGTTCAAATAGTTGAAGCACCTGAACGGAAATACATCATGGAAAAGAGTAGATAGAAAGTAAAAATCCTTGAAATCAATGTTGACTGCGATGATGAACCTGAATCAGCCCCTCAAAAGGGACAGTATATGAATGAACGTTACCAGTGTTTAAAAACTAAAGAATATCAGGCACATTTATCTTCCAAGGGTAGATAAATTTTCGCTAAACGTAAGATTGATATGAAATCTGTCTTTGGGCAGATAAAGGTTTGTTTGGTTATAAGAGATGTTATCTGAGAGGTAAGCGTCAAGTGAGAATTGACATGGGATTCGTACTCATGGTCAACAACCTGCTGAAATATAATAAGAGAAAGAGGCAAAATTAAAAAGCTAGAGTTCCGCAATTGGAAATCTCTAGCTTTTTGTTTTCTGAGAATCATCTTAATTCAGACTCTTTTGACTAATGTTACTAAAAAGATAAAGTAACTTTTAGCCTTATTTATTGTCGCCACTCAACATGTTTTTAACACCTTCGATAGCACCTTCTACAGCGTCTTTGGCATCTTCAGCAACTTCTTTTACTTTAGAAACAACTTTTTCAGCTGCTCCTTCTTTTTCCATTTTTTCATCACCGATGACTTTCCCAACACCTTCTTTAATAGAACCTTTAGCTTGATTTAATTTTTCTTCTACTGACATGATAATTTCTCCTGTTATATTTATTTTATCTTAGTTTACACGAGTTTTTTCGTGAGATACTACACCATTTGCTGCACCTTTAACAGCTTCTACACCTTCGCTAACTTTTTCTTGAACAGTTGAGAAACCAGATCCAAGACCAGATTTAGCTTTTTCGAATTGTTCTGAAGCGAATTCTCCTGTTGATTCAGCAACGTCAGATACGCGATCTTGAAGGCTTACTGAGTCTGCTTCATGTTGTTCTTTAGTTTTGATGTCAACAACGTTTACGTTGATTTCAACAACTTCCAAGTCAGTCATTTTAGCAACTTCTGAAGATACGATTTCTCTGATTTCTGAATATAAAGCTGGAACATTTTTTTGGTACTCAGCAATAATGTTTAAGTCAACTGCGACTTGTGTTTTACCAACTTCTACGTTAACACCACTTGTTACGTCATCGCTGTTAACGATTTTTTCTTTAAGATTTGAGAAGAAACCACCGTCGATTCCCAAAAGACCTGAAACGTTTTCTAGTGATAGACCAATGATTTTTTGGATAACTTTATCTTCGTAAGTAAGTTCCCCTTTGATTTCGTGAGCTACAGCAGTAGCATCTTTCTTTTCTACGTTAGTGTTAATGTTTTTTTCGTTTGACATATGAAACTCCTTTAATTAAATTAGTAATTTTTATTTATCTATATAGTTTTTTTCGATATATAATCCAGCTGCAACTCCCAGTGCTCCTAAAATCAATACAAATATTGTTTTGAAGAAGCCAAAGGAGATAATCAAACAAGCGAGAAATACGCCTATGAGACCTGCGATTATTGGATATCGATATTGTTTAAGCCATTCCATTTTTACTTCCTTACTTTACACGACTAGCAGTTTTTTTCTTTTGAGCTTTAGGCTGTGGCTGATAGTCTTTTACCAAGACGTCCAATTTCACCTGACGCTCAATACCAAAGAATTGCTTTAATCCATTAGCTATTTCATTTTGAATTAGTTGGCATCTGTCAGCGATGTTGTCCGAAGGAAGAATTTTACCTTCTACATGAACGAAACATTTATTTTTTCGTAAATTTACATGAACAGTTGGGTTCTTGATCAATCCATGATCACTCACCAAACTTCTAACAAAACCTTCAATTGCCGAATTCTTTAATTTTAATGTATCGTTTTTAGTTTCAAGTTGAATTTCCAAATAACGTTTAGGATAAAACAACACAACTAACATTGATAACAAAACTAAAGTTGATAGAGCCACTATCCCCCAGAATATATATCTAGAGAGATAGAATTCAACGAAATGATTCTGTCTCCAGCTAAATAGCTGAATGCCTAGATCACTAACTTGATGATAATCTATCAAAACAGGAAGGAAAATTGTCAAGATTAAAATACAGAAAATAATGAAACATATTTTCTTTGCTTTTGACATATACAATCCTTTCGATTTAACATTTAAACTATTTTTACCCGTCTAATCTATTTAAAAATAGTTTATTACTACAAGTAATTATTTTTTACCTGTAAAGAATGATACTACAGTAACAACAATTGCTGCTCCTGCAATAGATGGGATTAAAGCCATTCCAGCGATGGATGGGCCCCAACTACCTAAAAGGGATTGTCCTACAGATGCCCCGACTAAACCAGCGAATACATTTGCGACGATTCCCATAGAACTACCTTTTTTAGTGATTCTACCTGCTACAAGTCCAATAAGACATCCAGCAATGATTGACCACAATATTGCTTACCCTCCTTTTTTATTTTAATATCAAAAAATAAATCAATTCCTTTGATTACTACTATTATATAATTTTGATATAAAATAATCAATTATTTTGATTATTATGTAATTTTAATATAAAAAATCAAATTCTTTGATTGTTGCTATTATATAATTTTTAAAATTAAAAATATAATCTTTCGACTTGAATTTGATTCTGTATTCACGCCCTCAATAGACGGTAAAATAAGAAAATTGTTTATATATTGTCTCTGTAGTGTTATTATACGAAATAAAAGATTTTAGGGAAAGTCGTTATATCATGCTATACCTATTCTTTGTGGTATAATTGCAAGAGGTTTAATCCGATAATTTATAAAGAGAGAAAGACATTCATGAGAGATTTATTATCTAAAAAAGTCATAGGCAATTAGAATTATTATTTGAACATAAACGTTGGTTTCATCGTTCTGAACTAGCAGAGTTATTAAATTGTACAGAACGTGCAGTCAAAGATGATCTATCACATGTTAAATCTGCTTTTCCTGACTTGATTTTTCATTCTTCGACTAATGGTATACGCATTATTAATACCGATGATAGTAATATTGAAATGGTTTACCATCATTTCTTTAAGCATTCAACTCATTTTTCGATTTTAGAATTTATCTTCTTTAATGAATGTTGTCAAGCTGAAAGTATTTGTAAAGAATTTTATATCAGTTCATCTTCGCTCTATCGTATTATTAGCCAAATCAATAAAGTGATTAAAAAGCAATTTCAATTTGAAATCAGTCTGACCCCTGTTCAAATCATTGGAAATGAGAGAGACATTCGTTACTTTTTTGCACAATATTTTTCAGAAAAATATTATTTTCTAGAATGGCCATTTGAAAATTTTTCATCAGAGCCCCTATCTCAATTGTTAGAATTGGTTTATAAGGAAACAAGCTTTCCAATGAATTTGTCAACGCATAGAATGCTAAAGCTGCTCCTGGTTATGAGTAATTTTGATCAGTATTATGCAAAATCCGTTGCAGAGACACTTTTTTATTATTGTAGCAACAATTTTGAACTTGAAGTTTGGACTGAATTAGAATTATCAAAGGAATCTATAGAAGAATCGCCTTATGATATCATCATTTCTAATTTTATTATTCCTCCGATTGAGAATAAGAGACTGATCTATTCCAATAATATAAATACGATCTCACTCATATCTTTGTTAAATGACATGATGTTTATTCGACTAGATTAGTGAGTGAAAGAAGACTCCATCCATGTCTAGGGTAGATTTCCTATAGATAGGTGGAGTCTTTTTGAATATGAAACAGTTCATTTTTATCATTAGCAGAGTTACTAGTTCCATTCATTTGTATGCTAGTCAATGACGAAGGTCCTCATTACTTGTAACCTCGATGACATAGTATGCTAGGTATGACAAACCTTGCTGACGTTTGGTTAGCCCTTTTTCGGAACACTTATTCACTGCCAAGTGACGAATTGATTTTTTGTAGTAAGATATGACATTGTGTTTTCTTTTTTATTTCTTAAAGCTGAGGACTGTTTTTCCACGTGAGCGACCATTAGCTACCTTGTCTAAGGCGCTATTTACCTTTTCAAATGGATAAACTGTATCGATAGAGGGTTTGATTTCTAATTTACTAAAGAGGTCAGCTACCTCTTGTAATTGAGCGCCATTGCTTTCTACAAAGATAAAATGGTAGTGAACGCCGTATTTGTCAGCTATCTTATCAAATTTGCGACCCACTAGTCCAAGTAAGATTTGTTTCCATTTTGGTAGATTCATGCGTTTGGCAAAGGCACCGTTTGGCATGGCACGAAGTGAAACAAGCTGTCCACCTTTTTTCATGATAGACATTTGTTTTTCAGTTTCAGCTCCACCGAGAGTATCGAGGACATAATCCACCTGGCTAACGGTTTTTGTGTAATCCTCTGTTTTGTAATCGATAAATCTATCTACTCCTAGTTTCAAGACACGCTCAGCGTTATCTCCAGAACCGTTGGTAATGACCTTCAAACCTTTGGCCTTGGCAATCGGAATGGCCATGCCACCGACACCACCAGTCCCACCAGAAATAAAGATCGTTTTCCCAGCTTGAGCACCCATGAGGTCAAGAGCCTGCATGATAGTCAGGGCAGTAAGCGGAACAGCAGCAGCCTCCTCGTCTGATAGATAGTCTGGAACCTTGGCTAAGGCTTGGCTATCGACAGCTAGGTATTCTGCAAAGGCTCCGATATGATCAAGTAGCAGACGGCCAAAGACACGGTCTCCTACCTGAAAGTTGTTAACTTTCTTGCCAATGCTTTCAACGATCCCAACGACCTCATTACCTGCAGTTTGAGGAAGTTTGTAAGGAGCAATCATCTTGACTTCACCACGAGAGATCATGTTATCGAGAGGATTAACCCCGGCTGCGGTGACTTTCACCAAAACTTCTTTGTCTGTAATACTTGGTTTAGCGATTTCTGTGATGTTCAGTGTGATATTGTTTTTGTTATAAGTAGTGTGTTGTGCGACTTTCATGTGTTTTCTCTTTTCTTTTTTAATATAATTAAATAGACTTGTATTTGATACAAGTTCATGTTATTTCCAGTAAAAACTGACTTGTTATCAAATCAGTTTCGGACTTGTTTGGCTTGTTTATATAGATTGTCAATGACATCTTCTAAAGTTTGATTTGCTAATTCCTTCTCTAATTGAGATTCGGCACTAGCGAAAAGCGGTGAAACTGCTCCTTGGATATGTTTTCCAACGGGACAATCGGGATTACTATTTTGATGAACAGGGAATAAACTAATGTGATTGATTTCTTGAGTAGCATAGTAGATCTCTAGTAGAGTCATTTTCTTTGGAGACTTACTGAGTTGATAGCCTGTTTTTCCTTGTTGAGAATGAATCAAATCTGCATTTTTCAATAAGGCAATCACCTTTCGAATGTAACTAGCGTTAGTCCCAACACTAATAGCTAGTGCTTGAGAACTTAAGGTTTCCTTGCTTTCACTAATCATTGTTAAGATATGCAAAGCAACTGAGAATTTTGTATCCATCTGAACTCCTCTTTTAATGAACTTGTATCAGGAACAAGAACAAGTATAGCATAAATTAAAAGAAAAGCAAGACTTTTGTTTTAAATTTTTTAAAATTTTAAGTGCAATCAGATTAGAGCTGTCTGGAAAGGGTGTTTACAAAATTATATCTTTACTATCCATTGGTTGACCAAAAGTAGAACAGATAAGAAAAAAAGCCTTTAAATAAGGCTTTCTCCTGTTGATTTAGATGCCCCCTACAGGGATCGAACCTGTGACCCACGGATTAAGAGTCCGCTGCTCTGCCAGCTGAGCTAAGGAGGCAAAGAAAAAAGCTGTATTGGTGCCGAAACTTCACGGTTTGTATTGAACCCGCGCAATTAAGCAGGTGGGCAACTCGCTCTAACTGAAGCTGTTTCCGTGTGAGACGGCCTACATGCTGTTAGAAGACTTTTGTTTCCCTAATAATACAAAAAATAGTCGGTCAACACTTAAGTGTGAAGTCGTACACCACAGCGTTTCTATGTTTATATGATACCACTTTTTCAAAAAAAATCAAGAGGAAAATGCAATTTTTTGAAAAGGATTTCAGATTTTTCGCAAATGGTCGATAGCTTCCTTTCTTTGAGCCAAAGCCCGTTCATATTTACCAGTATCTTCTGCTTGGAAATAGTGATGATTACGAATTTTTTCTGGCAGATAGTCTTGCTTGACCCAATTTCCAGGATAGTTGTGTGGATAGAGATAGTCTTGGGCATTCCCTAGTTCCTTGCTTCCACTGTAGTGCCCATCACGCAGGTGTCGCGGAATAGGCAAGTGCCCTGATGTTTTGAGGTCGGCAAGTGCCTTATCCATAGCTAGATAGGCTGAGTTGGATTTTGGAGAAAGGGCCAAATCAATGACGACATTGGCAATGAGAATGCGGGCTTCTGGGAAACCAATCCTTTGTGCAGCATCTAGAGCAGTTACGGTATGAATTTGGGCCTCAGGATTGGCTAAGCCGATATCTTCATAGGCGATAATAGTCAAGCGACGAGCGAGACTTGGCAAATCACCAGCCTCAATCAAGCGAGCAGCATAGTGGAGACTGGCATCCACATCCGAGCCACGGATAGACTTTTGCAGGGCTGAGAGAACATCATAGTGGCCATCTCCATCCTTATCCATAGTGATGTAGCTTCGCTGTAGGCTATTTTCCATGATGTCGAGGGTGATATGGCGGATGCCCTCGTCATTCTCAGGGGTAGAAAGAACAGCCAAGTCCAGTGAGTTAAAGGCAGAGCGAAGGTCTCCGTTTGTAGAGGTAGCAATGAAATCCAGCGCATCCTCATCTAGTTCTACTGGAAAATCAAAACCACGTTCAGGGTTATTTAGAGCTATCTGAAGTGCCTCTTTGACGTCTTGGTTAGACAGAGGTTCCAACTCAAAAATTTGAACACGACTGCGAATGGCAGGAGTGACAGAAAAGAAAGGATTTTCAGTCGTAGCGCCAATCATAATGACCAGTCCACTTTCCAAGAGAGGCAAGAGGAAGTCTTGCTTGGTTTTATCTAGTCTATGAATTTCGTCAAGGAGTAGTACAAGTCCCCCTGAGAATTTAGCTTCTTCCGCGATTTCTTGAAGTCGTTTTTTACTATCAACTGTCGCATTGAAAGTTCGAAAGGCATACTTAGTATTCCCAGCGATGGCAGAGGCAATACTGGTCTTGCCGATTCCCGGAGGTCCATAAAGAATCATGGAAGACAGGCGGTTGGCTTCCACCATGCGACGAATGATTTTTCCTTGTCCGACCAGATGCTCCTGACCGATGACCTGGTCAATGGTTTTAGGGCGCATGCGAAGCGCGAGATTGTCTGGCATAGCAGTCCTTTCTAACGTGGATTTTAGTTTCATATTTTTTGAGTAGAATGACTCATCTAATATATCTTACTATGTCCATTCTAGCCTATTAGTTGTGATATTTCAATGGTTTTGTAATATTCAGGGTGTGAGATAGAATCTTTTTGACTATTTAATTGGATGAGGAGAGGTATCAGCATTCCCTTAAAGCTCAAAATGTGATAGTTGAGTCTAAAGAAGTGTAATTACTGATTTGAGAAATAACATTGCTAAATGTTATTGCATGAACTATAATGAAAAGAGAGGTAATAAGTAGTGGAAATAATGGAATTACCAAGTTAGGAAGTTTTGATTTTTACAAAACAAATTCGTCATTGGATTCTTAGTGATCAAGTTATTTCAGGAAAAAGAAAATTTTTCTTCCGGGAAGATACTCCAAAAGAGATTTTAGATTTGTACGAAAACATTAAATCTAAACTTGATTTTGCTTACCAAGAAGTTCATTCTAATAATTATGAATTGGAAAAATATGAAAAATAGAATAATTGGTGTTTTTAAAGTAGTAAGTCGTCTTCTTGTAATATAGTGGAATGAAATAGAAACCGAACAAATCAAGTAGGGAATTCAAACCAATTTCTAACAATGTTTTAGAAACCTTGGCGTACTATTCCAAATTCAATAAACTACAACTGTTAAAAATCCTGATTTCGAAGACTTGAGAGTTAATCAATTTGTAAAAATTGGAGATAAAAAGTATAGAGTACGCAGTGTTCCTATGATTCATTCAACTCCGCCTCAGTCTGTCTTAAATCGAGATACTTTTACAATTGACTATACAAATGATGAATGGATCGAGAAAGAAGCAGTATTTACCACTCAAAAAAATAGACATGAATAAATTGGCTACCCTTAGAACCACATCTAGGAGCTTTTATGTATAAGAGAATAATAAGTATCACTCCTTTACAATACGTGTAGCACGTGTTATAATGGTGTTGTCAGGAGGTAAAAGCGCTATGCCTATGACACAAAAAGAGATGGTCAAACTTCTTACGGCTCATGGTTGGATAAAAACCAAAGGCGGTAAAGGCTCCCATATTAAAATGGAGAAGCAAGGGGAAAGACCTATCACAATCCCTCATGGTGAACTGAATAAGTACACTGAAAGAGGGATAAGAAAGCAAGCTGGGTTGTAAAATTCAGCCCCTGCTTTTTGATATGGAGGTAGTGAAATGTTAGTGACATATCCAGCTTTATTTTATTATGATGATACAGATGGGGTAAAAGCGACTTATTTTGTTCATTTCCCAGATTTTGAATACTCAGCTACACAAGGTGCGGGGATTTCTGAGGCTTTAGCTATGGGTTCGGAGTGGTTAGGAATTACTGTCGCAGATTTAATAGAGAGTGATAGAGATTTGCCCCAGCCATCAGATATCAATAGCTTGTCTTTAATTGATAATGATCCTTTTAAAGATGATGAAGATTTCGTGTCAACCTATGACCTTGATAAATCTTTTATTTCTATGGTATCTGTTGATGTATCAGAGTACTTAGGAAGTCAGGAACCAATTAAAAAGACCTTGACCATACCAAGATGGGCAGATAAGTTGGGACGAGAAATGGGACTTAACTTTTCTCAGACTTTGACAGACGCTATTGCAGATAAGAAAATACAAGCATAAGATTAAGTGTGACATCGTGGGAATGGCCAATAAAAAAGCACATCTAATTGTGCTGGTTACTTGTCTATTGATTTTATAGATTTCTTAGCCCTTTCGAGGGCTTTTTGTGTTGAGTTTTTGGAAAAAATAAAGAAATCAGACTGTTAAGAAAATCACTAATACCAAGGGTTTAAATGAGGTAATATGGTATAATTAGGACATAAAATAATTTTGTGGTAAGATGGTAGTATCTATTTTAGCATATTTCCGAGCAATCGGGGCGATTTAAGAGTCGCATAGAAAGAGGACAAAATGGTAACATATGGATTTTTAGATGTTTTAGAGGAAGAGTTGGAGAAGAACTTTCCCTTTGACTTTGAGATTAGTTGGGACAAGCGTAACCACGCGGTTGAAGTGAGTTTTCTATTGGAAGCGCAAAATGCTGCAGGTGTGGAGATGGTGGATGAAGACGGAGAGGTTTCATCGGATGATATCCTATTTGAGGAAGCAGTCCTTTTTTACAATCCTGCCAAATCAACAGTCAATGAGGAAGACTATTTGACGGTCATTCCTTACCTACCTAAAAAAGGATTTTCTCGCGAATTTTTAGCTTATTTTGCGCTATTCCTTAAAGATACTGCCGAGGTTGGACTAGATGCCCTTATGGACTTTTTGGAAGACCCAGAAGCAGAAGAATTCGTCATGGAATGGAACCAAGAAGTCTTTGAAGAAGGAAAAGTCGGCTTGGAAGAGGGGGAGTTTTATCCTTATCCGAGATACTAGGAGTTGGATGGAGATTTTATGAAGAAAATTGGGATTTATTTGGTTTATGTGCTAGCTATTGTCTGTATTATGCTGGCTTTTGCTTGTGGAACAATCGCATTTGCAGAGTTGGGGTATTCCGCAGTTTTAGTCTTTACTTTTGGTTATGCCTTCGCTCTTCTAAGTATATATTTAATCTTTATTCTTCATGAGCTGGGACATGCTTTTTGTGGTTACTTGACAGGCTATCGGCTGGTGGCTTTTGGATTAGGACATTTTATTTTGACCAAAAAGTCAGGCAGGTTTCATCTTAGTAGAACAGCCATTCTGAAAAATGTTGGTGCTCAATACATTGGTTTAAAAGAGGATGAAAGTGATCAAAGAATCATCCTGATGCTTTCAGGAGGATTGATGGTTCATCTCAGCTTGATATTATTGGCGATAGTGTTTGGATTTTTGACAAGAAGCTGGTATTTTGCAGGGACTTGGATTTTTCTTAATTTGTCTTTCTTCCTAAATAACATTTTGCCAGTCGGCATCACCGATGGAGCAAAAATTTGGGAATTGCTACAACACCCTGCAAATATGAAATACGCCTACCTGATGTTGAGGCATTCTGCCCAGACCTTGCTAGCTCCTCAAGAATATGATTTAAAAGACTTTATCATGTCTGTTGATGAGGAGGCGAGAGGGAGTTTTGCAGAAAGTGTTCAGACTCTTCAGGGCTTGGTATTCATATTGGACGATAATATAGAGCTTGCAAAGCAACAGTTTCAGTCTGTGCTAGAGAAAACAGATAATCCAATGTCTAAAACTAGTTCTCAATTATACCTTCTTCAAATTGCTCTGATGGAAGGAGATAATAAGAAAGCGGAAGAATATGCAAGTATTCGAGGGGTCAAATCCTTTTTATCTCTAAAAACAGCAGATATGCAGGTCATTCAAGCTTGGTATCAATTTAAGGTAAAGAAAGATGTAGTTCAAACTCACAAGGCTATGAAGATTGCTAGACAGAAAATGAATAGCAGCCGGATGTTACGGGATGAGAAAAGCTATTATCAAAACTGGTTATTCGAGCTGGGAAAGGAATTAACCGAAGGAGTCTAACATGGAAGTAGAGATTTCTGATTTCACAGGCTGTAAGATTGCTTTGTTTTGTGGGGATAGGCTCCTGACCATCTTACGCGATGATAAGGCAAGCATTCCCTGGCCCAATATGTGGGAACTGCCAGGCGGTGGACGTGAAGGTGATGAAAGTCCTTTTGAGTGCGTGGCGCGTGAAGTTTATGAAGAACTGGGAATTCATCTGACTGAGGATTGTCTGCTTTGGAGTAAGGTTTATCCAAGTATGCTTTTTGCAGATAAACAATCTGTATTTCTAGTCGGTCAGTTGACACAGAACCAGTTTGACAATATTGTATTTGGAGATGAAGGGCAGGGCTATCAGTTGATGAATGTCGAGGAATTTCTTAGTTCCAGTCAAGTTGTACCTCAGTTGCAAGAGAGATTAAAAGATTATTTAAAAGTAAGTGATTAGAAAGGATGGTTCAGTTAAATTTCTAAACTGAACTCGCCCTAAACACTGTGCCAAAAAGATAAACTTCTCTTAGACATAAGCGTCTTCAGAGAATTTCCTATTTTGGCTTTGTGTTTTACGGGCTTGGTATCTTAATGATGGAAACATGGCAAGAGTTAAAAGTTACAGTTAAGCGTGAGGGGGAGGAATTGGTTTCCAACCTCCTGATTGAGCTGGGAGCGCAAGGTGTTGCGATTGAAGACAGCATGGACTATGTGGGAAATGTCGACCGCTTCGGCGAGATTTTCCCAGAGGTTGAGCAGCAAGAAGAAATCGTTGTGACAGCCTATTACCCTGAAACGGTAGATGTGGAAGTGGTTGAGGCAGACTTGCAGGCTCGCTTAGCAGAATTGACAGATTTTATGGATTTGGGAGAGGTCAAGATGGGGACAACTGCCTTGGCTGAGGAAGATTGGGCTGACAATTGGAAGAAATACTATGAACCCGCTCGTATCACTCATGACTTGACCATCGTGCCGTCTTGGACAGACTATGAGGCGACTGCGGGAGAAAAGATTATCAAGCTGGATCCAGGTATGGCGTTTGGTACTGGGACGCATCCAACAACTAAGATGAGCCTCTTTGCCTTGGAACAGATTCTTCGTGGTGGGGAAACAGTGCTAGATGTGGGGACTGGATCAGGCGTCCTCTCTATTGCTAGCTCGCTACTTGGTGCTAAGGAAATTTTCGCCTATGATCTAGATGATGTGGCAGTTCGTGTTGCTCAGGAAAATATTGAACTCAACCCTGGTATGGAAAATATCCATGTAGCTGCTGGAGACTTGCTCAAGGGTGTTGAGATTGAAGCAGATGTCATCGTGGCTAATATCTTGGCGGATATCCTTATTCATCTGACGGAGGATGCTTACCGCTTGGTCAAGGATGAAGGCTATCTCATCATGAGTGGGATTATCAAGGACAAGTGGGACATGGTGCGAGAGTCAGCTGAGTCAGCTGGATTTTTCCTCGAAACTCACATGGTTCAAGGGGAATGGAATGCCTGTGTCTTTAAGAAAACCAAGGATATTTCCGGTGTGATTGGAGGCTAGCATGCAGCAGTATTTTGTCAAAGGTAGTGCAATCTCTCCTGTCACCATCGAGGACAAGGAAACCAGCAAGCATATGTTTCAGGTTATGCGCTTGAAAGAAGATGATGGGGTTACTTTGGTCTTTGATGATGGAATTAAGCGCTTGGCGCGTGTGCTGGATGTAGAAAATCGTCAGTTTGAGTTGGTTGAAGAGTTAGCTGACAATGTGGAACTACCCGTTCAAGTGACCATTGCATCTGGATTTCCCAAGGGGGACAAGCTGGAGTTCATTACGCAAAAAGTGACGGAACTAGGTGCCAGTCAAATCTGGGCCTTTCCTGCCGATTGGTCAGTTGCCAAATGGGATGGCAAGAAATTGGGTAAAAAGGTTGAAAAACTAGAAAAAATTGCCCTTGGAGCAGCAGAGCAAAGTAAGCGTAATGTTGTTCCAAGTATCAAGCTTTTTGAGAAAAAATCAGACTTTCTAGCTCAACTAGACCAGTTTGACTCTATCATAGTAGCCTATGAAGAGTCGGCCAAAGAAGGAGAAGCCGCTGCGCTTTTACAAGCAGTCGCTGGTCTTGAAAAAGGAGCCAAACTGCTCTTTATCTTTGGTCCAGAAGGTGGTCTCTCACCTGCAGAAATTGAGAGTTTCGAAGCTAAGGGAGCAGTCTTGGCAGGTCTTGGTCCTCGTATTTTACGAGCAGAAACAGCACCACTTTATGCCTTATCAGCCCTTAGTGTTTTATTAGAATTAGAGAAATAAGAGGAAGAAAATGGAACAAAAACACCGTTCAGAATTTCCAGAGAAGGAACTTTGGGATTTAACAGCCCTATACCAAGACCGTGAGGATTTCTTACGTGCAATCGAGAAGGCTCGAGAAGACATCAATCAATTTAGCCGTGATTACAAAGGTAATCTTCATACTTTTGAGGATTTCGAGAAGGCCTTTGCAGAATTGGAACAAATCTACATTCAGATGAGCCATATTGGTAACTATGGATTCATGCCTCAGACGACAGACTATAGCAATGACGAATTTGCCAATATTGCCCAAGCTGGGATGGAATTTGAAACAGACGCCAGCGTGGCCTTGACCTTTTTTGACGATGCCTTGGTGGCAGCAGATGGGGAAGTCTTAGACCGTTTGGGTAAATTGCCACATTTAACAGCTGCCATTCGTCAGGCCAAAATCAAAAAAGCCCACTATTTAGGGGCTGATGTGGAGAAGGCCTTGACCAATCTTGGTGAAGTTTTCTACAGTCCGCAGGATATTTACACTAAGATGCGAGCTGGGGATTTCGAAATGCCTGACTTTGAAGCTCATGGCAAGACCTACAAAAACAGCTTTGTTACTTATGAGAATTTCTACCAAAATCATGAGGACGCTGAGGTTCGTGAGAAATCCTTCCGTTCCTTCTCAGAGGGACTTCGTAAGCACCAAAATACGGCTGCTGCAGCCTATCTAGCTCAGGTTAAGTCTGAAAAACTATTGGCAGATATGAAGGGCTACGAATCAGTTTTTGACTATCTTCTAGCTGAACAAGAAGTGGACCGTGCCATGTTTGACCGCCAGATTGACCTCATCATGAAGGATTTTGCACCCGTTGCTCAGAGATACCTCAAGCATGTTGCCAAGGTAAATGGTCTTGAAAAGATGACTTTTGCAGACTGGAAATTGGATTTGGATAGTGCCCTCAATCCTGAAGTGACCATTGACGACGCCTATGATTTGGTCATGAAGTCGGTAGAACCTTTGGGACAAGAATATTGTCAGGAAGTTGCTCGCTATCAAGAAGAGCGCTGGGTGGACTTTGCTGCCAACAGTGGCAAGGATTCTGGTGGTTATGCGGCGGATCCATATCGCGTTCATCCATATGTCCTCATGAGCTGGACAGGCCGTTTGAGCGATGTCTATACCTTGATTCATGAAATCGGGCATTCTGGTCAATTCATCTTTTCAGATAATCATCAGAGTTACTTCAATGCTCACATGTCGACCTACTATGTCGAAGCGCCGTCAACTTTCAATGAATTGCTTCTCAGTGATTACTTGGAGCACCAATCTGACGACCCTCGTCAAAAACGCTTCGCTCTTGCTCACCGCTTGACAGACACCTACTTCCATAACTTTATTACCCACCTCTTGGAAGCAGCCTTCCAGCGTAAGGTGTATACATTGATTGAAGAAGGGGAGACCTTTGGAGCAAGCAAGCTCAACAGCATTATGAGGGAAGTTTTGACGGATTTCTGGGGAGATGCCATTGAAATCGATGATGATGCAGCTTTGACTTGGATGCGCCAAGCTCACTATTACATGGGCTTATATAGTTACACCTACTCGGCAGGACTAGTCATCTCGACAGCTGGTTACCTCCATCTTAAAAACTCTGAGAATGGAGCTGAAGACTGGCTTAATCTCCTCAAATCAGGTGGTAGCAAGACACCGCTTGAGTCAGCTATGATTATCGGAGCTGATATTTCAACAGATAAACCACTCCGTGATACCATTCAATTCTTGTCAGACACGGTTGACCAGATTATCGCCTACAGTGCCCAGTTGGGAGAGTAAATTAAAAGAGTCTGGGACAAAAGTCTAACCTTAAATAAAAAAAGCGAACAAAACGAGTTATCTGAAACTCAGAATTCTGTTTTGTTTGCTTTTTTATCTAATCTATCGATTTTAAAAATTTATAATAAAGAATTCCTAAAATCAAAATTTTTTGTCCTGGCCTCTTAAATTATCCCCAAAAGCTATCTTCTTCAGCTTGATCTGAAGAGAAGAGCCAAACTTCTTTGATTTTTCCGTCTTCAATGCGGAAGAGGTCAATCCCGTTCATATTGAGTTCAGTACCATCAGCACGTGTTCCAAGAAAAGTAACATTGGCTGCGATTAAATCCTTATTGTCAGAAACCCAATTTGTTATCACCTTAAAGGTTCCATTAGTTTTCTCAGCAAATGTAGCCAGGTGAGTTCCTAGCTTGTCCTTACCAACAACTGTACCAGATATACTATGAGTACCAGGTTGATGCCAGATAATATCGTCTGCCATCGTTTCAAAGACACCAGGAAAGTCACCAGCAATTAAAGCTTGGTTATAAGCATTGAAAATTTCTAAGTTTGTTGACATATCTATTCTCCATTTCTTTTTATGATATAATTGTAACAGTTACAAACAAAAAAACAAGTAGACACTTTTTTGATAGCTAGTATCAAAAGTGGTACTATTATTGATACTAAAAGATAAATTTTTTTAAAAAAAATAGAAAGAAGATATTTTATGCCAAATAAAGTGAGTGAGTATGGTATTTGTCCATTTGCGACAACGCAGAGGGTTTTAACGGGGAAATGGGCACTGGTAATCATTTATCAGTTGAGTACGGGTACCAAACGATTTAAAGAATTGCAGAGATTATTGCCTGGGATTACTCAAACTATTTTGACCCGTCATCTCCGTCAATTAGAAAAGGATAAGATTGTTCAACGAAAGGTCTATGCCGAAGTTCCACCACGAGTTGAGTACAGCTTAACCGAAATGGGGCAGGAATTCAGAGTTGTCTTAGATGCTGTCGAGAAATGGGGTCTAGATTATATCAAGTTGCTAGAAATGTAGAGATATTGACCATGTATCAAGAGTTACTTAGAAAAATAGCAGAAGAAAAAACAAGTTATGACCAGAAGGAAATCCAGTGGTTGCTTGATCATTTGGGAGATCCTTCTCCAGAAATTCGCGATGACCTTGTTTTTACAAGCTTTGCTAGAGGGATTCAGGAAAAGCTATTTACACAGGAACAATTTCATTTCATTGCTGAAGAGATTTCATCTGATGGAGGGTTAGATAAAGAGATTGATAAGGTAGGCCTGTCAACACTTGAACGTTCTTTTAGGGCGCTTATTTATGCAAATCTCTTGTCTGCAGATGCCAACCAGCAATCGGTTTTTTATCAGGGATTAAAAGCAGAAATTCGTAATGTCCTTTTAAATCAAGGTTTGTACTATCTTTCAAAAGAAAAGGATACAACTGGTTTTTCAAGCCAGTATGGTTGGGTTCATGCTTTTGCACATGGAGCCGATTTACTGACAGAGGTGGTTTGTCATCCAGACTTTCCTAAAAACAGAGTTCATGAAGTATTTGAGATACTTGGCCAACTATTTAAAAGAGTTTCGATTCGCTTTACAGATGATGAGGATTGGCGTTTAGCCAGAGTGCTTTATGAACCGATTTTACAAGGGAAGTTGGAGCAAGAGCAAGTGACTTCTTGGATAAAAACTGTTGACTTTCCGATAGAAGAAAGGGAAGATTTTTATAAATTTTCCAACTTCAGATCCTGTCTGTTGGAAGTCTATGTCCAACTTGACCAGAGAAATAGTTTACAAGATGACTTGAAAGAAGCTATCCAGTCTTTTCAATACTAGGGATAAGCTAATATTGCCTATTGAGAGAGTTTCTATTGTATCCTCCTAACTAATAATGAAAACTAATAAAAGAGGTTGAATCATTTTCCAACCTCTTTTCCTGTATTTTAATGGAATTGCATACCACCATCAACGATAATGGTTTGTCCTGTAATGTAGTTTGAATCTGGTCCTGCAAGGAAGCTGACGGCAGCAGCCACATCTTCTGGTTCAGATAGACGTTTTAGAGTAATATCTTTTGCAAATGTCTGCATACCCCACTCGTCATCTTTTCCTGCATTTTTACCAACTTCATGAGCGATGTCGTACATCATTGGTGTTTTCACAATACCTGGTGCGTAGGCGTTAACAGTGATGCCTGAGTCTGCTAGATCACGTGCTAATGTTTGCGTAATTCCTCGAACAGCAAATTTTGTTCCACCATAAACAGTTAGATTTGGGTTACCGACTACACCAGCTTGAGAGGTTGCGTTGATAATTTTACCTCCGTGGCCAAGTGCTTTAAATTGCGCTTGTGCAGCTTGTGAACCCCAAATGACACCACCAACGTTGATACCGAAAGTGCGTGTAAATTGTTCCTCAGTAATTGTATCAAGAGGAGTAGTTGGAGCAACACCAGCGTTATTTACGACAACATTTAAATCACCAAAATGGTCAACAACCTTTTGAAATGCTTGTGCAATTTCGGTCTGTTTCGAAACATCGGCCACGACAGCAAAGGCATTTTCAGCTGATAATTCGGCAACAGCTTTTTCAGCTGTTTCAGGATTGTAGTCTAAGACTCCTACCTTAAAGCCATCTTGAACCAATCGTTTTGCGATTGCAAAACCGATTCCTTGACCTGCACCTGTGACAATAGCAACTTTAGACATATGATTCCTCCTTGGTATTCACGATACCATTCAAACGTTCATAAAAGAACAGCAAAGGTTTACAAATAAGCTTCGATAATGGGTTTTGTAAACCCTATCAAAACTACGCTATTAGTATACACCTTTGAAAAAAATGTTTCAAATAAACACTACCGTTTTTATAGAATTTTATCCCGAAAATTTCCAAACAATTTTCTTGAAACCCTTTCCTACTTTTGATAGACTGGTATTTAGTTTTTAAAAAAGGAGAAAGAAAATGAAAAATTTGTCGCTGAGTTAATCGGTACTTTCATGCTTGTGTTCGTCGGAACAGGAGCTGTTGTTTTTGGAAATGGTCTTGATGGCCTAGGTCACCTTGGAATCGCCTTTGCCTTTGGTTTAGCCATCGTGGTTGCAGCCTACTCAATCGGAACTATTTCAGGTGCTCACTTGAACCCAGCGGTTTCGATTGCTATGTTTATTAACAAACGTTTGTCATCTTCAGAGCTTGTAAACTACATCCTTGGACAAGTAGTTGGAGCTTTCCTTGCGACAGCTGCAGTATTCTTCCTCTTGGCGAACTCAGGTATGTCAACTGCTAGTCTTGGTGAAAATGCCTTGGCAAACGGTGTCACTGTCTTTGGTGGTTTCTTGTTTGAAGTCATCGCAACTTTCTTGTTTGTCTTGGTTATCATGACTGTGACATCAGCAAGCAAGGGCAATGGCGCGATTGCTGGTTTGGTAATCGGTTTGTCATTGATGGCGATGATTCTTGTTGGATTGAACATCACTGGACTTTCAGTAAACCCAGCTCGTAGCTTGGCACCAGCTGTCTTGGTAGGTGGCGTAGCCCTTCAACAAGTATGGATTTTCATCCTTGCACCAATTGTTGGTGGAGTTCTTGCAGCCCTCGTTGCAAAAAACTTCCTTGGAACAGAAGAATAATTGAAACTCAAAAAGCCTTGCTCCTCATCTCGAGGAACAGGGCTTTTTCGTATGAGTTTAACGGTTGTCAACTTTTTCTGGATAAAGGTCGTGTTGGAAGAGGCGTTGTTCTGCCAAGCCTTCATACTTAGTTCCTGGCTTACCGTAGTTGTAGTAGGGATCAATTGAGATGCCACCGCGCGGAGTGAATTTTCCCCAAACCTCCAAATAGCGAGGGTCTAGCAAGTTGACCAAGTCTTTCCCGATGGTGTTGATACAGTTTTCGTGGAAATCCCCATGATTTCGGTAGCTAAAGAGGTAGAGTTTGAGGGATTTTGACTCGACACAGAGCTTGTCAGGAATATAGGAAATATAAATCGTCGCAAAGTCTGGCTGAGCAGTGATTGGGCAAAGTGAGGTAAATTCAGGACAGTTAAATTTGATAAAATAGTCATTTTCTACATGACGATTGTCAAAGGATTCCAGGACTTCTGGTTGATATTCGAAAATGTAGTTGGTTTCTTTGTTGCCGAGGAGGCTTAGGTTTTTCATTTCTTCTTGTTGTGACATGATTTTTTCTTTCTAATTTAAACACCACGTTGGTTATCGTAGAGGAGGGTATGGAGTTGAGGAAGGACGCGGACATTGCCCCAGCTATCGTCGGCAGCGATGCGTTCCCAGAGTTCTTTGAGACGGTCCAGTTGATCTTGGATAATATTGCCTGTGGCCTTGGGCTCAGGATTTCCAGCCGATAAGAAGAGGACATCTGGTTGGTAGCGTTCTTGAATTTCTTTGGCAAAAGCCAAATCTGCATCATCAAAGACAGGGATTTTAAAGGTGACCTTGTCTGGATCCAGTTGGGAAACGATAAAGTCCAAGGTCTCAAAGTTGACTTCCATCTTGGATGAAGGAGGTTTTGGACTCAGAGTAACCTGGTCGATGTCTTTCAACCAATTTTGCCAGCGGGAGCCTTGGGTCTCAACAGCTAGAGTAACACCACGTTCCTTGAGTTTGGTGACCAGCTCAGCCATGTTGGCTGCTAGGATAGCAGGATTTCCCCCAGATAGGGTTACATAGTCGTAGCTCCCTAATTTATCCAAGGCAGCAATGACCTCGTCAGCAGTCATACGAGTTGGCTTTTCAGAGCCATCCCATGTAAAGGCAGAATCGCACCAGTCGCAGTGGTAGTCGCAACCTGCAGTGCGGACAAACATGGTTTTCTGCCCGATTGCACGGCCTTCGCCTTGAAAGGTTGGACCAAAAATTTCCAAAACTGGTAGTTTGAGGACACGTTCCCTAGTCATCTAACCACTCCCGTCTAAACTCTGCAAAGGCAGTCGGAGTTTCATAGAGGCGAACATATTCCAAACGGAGACCGCGCTCGTCTGGCAACTCTTGGTTCATGGTTTGGAAAATCCAGTAAACCATATTTTCAGCAGTCGTGTTCATATAGGGAAGAGTTTCATTGAGATAGCGATGATCCAAGTGGGGCTCTAAGTAGTTCTTGTAGATCGCTTTGATGTCTCCGAAATCGTAGGTCATGCCCCGTTCATCTAAAAATCCACTGACAGCAATCTGCAAATGATAGGTGTGGCCGTGCAGGGATTTGCATTTTCCCTCATAGTGAAAGAGATGGTGGGCAGCATCGAAGGTAAACTCTTTTGATACCAAGGTTCTGTGAGGATTGTAGACCAGAGACTCCCCAGTTTCCTGTTTGATTTCTTTGGGTGCAAAAAACATTAGTCCTCTCCTTTCTGTGAGAGATAAACATCTAAACCATGTTGACGTAGGTGGCAGGCTGGGCAATCTCCACAGCCACTTCCGATAATCCCGTTGTAGCAGGTCAAGGTCTTTTCACGAACGTAGTCAAAGGCACCGAGTTGGTCGGCTAATTTCCAAGTTTCAGCCTTGTCTAGCCACATGAGAGGTGTTTGGATAACAAAGTCGTAATCCATGGCAAGGTTGAGGGTAACATTAAGGGATTTGACAAAGACATCTCGACAATCGGGGTATCCTGAGAAGTCTGTCTCGCAGACACCTGTCACGATATCTTTAATACCTCGTTGCTTAGCAAGGACTGCCGCAAAGGATAGAAAGAGGTGGTTGCGACCGTCAACAAAGGTATTGGGAACCTCCCCCTCTTTTTGCTCAATCTCTAGATCAGAAGTCAAGGCATTTTCAGTGATTTGTCCCAGCAGAGACATATCTAGGATATGATGACGAATACCCTGTTCCTTAGCAATTTCTCTAGCGACTTGAATTTCGAGGTGATGGCGTTGGCCGTAGGCAAAGGTGACTGCTTCAACGGTTTCATAGTGTTCTTTAGCCCAAAAGAGGCAGGTTGTAGAATCTTGACCGCCACTAAAGACGACCAAGGCTGATTGACGTTTCATAGTACTCCTTCCAAAATGGGGAATGTTCAGAGCACGCAAAAAGCTCCCTTGAAGGAGCTAAAAAATACCAAGTAGAGGTTTTTTTTAGCGATGGCATGTCCCAAACATCGTAATATTCTATCTACAGTCTAGCATATTTTTTGAAAAATGGCAAAGAGCAAGAAAAAAGAGACCAAAGAAAGTACTTGGTCTCTCGTTTGATTAGCTCAATTCAGCAACGATGGCCTTGATTTGTTCTGCTGTGTGAACACCAGCAACTTGTTTCACAACTTGGCCGTCTTTTTTGAAGAGAAGAGTTGGGATAGACATGATTCCAAAAGCACGAGCTGTGTTTGGATTTTCATCCACGTCCATTTTAACGATTTTCAAGACATCTTCTGAAAGTTCTTCAGACAATTTATCCAAGATTGGACCTTGCATACGACATGGACCACACCAAGTTGCCCAAAAGTCTACCAAGACCAAACCGTCTTTTGTTTCTTGTTCAAATGTTGCATCTGTAATTGCTTTTGCCATTGTATTTCTCCTTTTTTAGTTATATTGGCTTAAATCTTGTTTCTTGAGATAGAAGAAGATATCTCCATAAGTCCCATGGTAGTCCAAATCATGACCGTTGTAGGTTAATTTTTGGACAGGGTAGTAGTCTGCGACGCCGATAAGGCAAGCTTGTTGCGAACGATCAAAGTCGTCATAAGATTCGAAAGTCACAGTTCTTTCGTTCTTGCTGGCATCTAGATAGGTAATTTCAATCATTTTTAAAACTCCTTTGTTTAATGATGATTTTATTTTACTCCTTGTAAAAGAGAATGTCAAGAAAAATGATTGCGCACGCAACTTTTTTTCGAAATCATCTTAAATCAAGAAATCCAAACTAGTTTCCAAGCTTGCTTCGACAGCCTTTTGTAGAGTGGCCAGTGTCTTTTGCCCATCACTTGTCAGGCAGATAAAACTAGAGCGTCTATCTTGATCACAACACATGCGACTAAGTAGACCACAATTTTTGGCTTCCAAGCGAGCCACCATCCGAGAAACAGCGCTCGGGCTCAGATGAAGTTTATCTGGCAGGTCAATCTGGCGTAGAGATTTTTCTTGAGCCAAGTCCAGATAGTAGAGCAGGTAGAATTCTTTCAAGGTCAGACTTTGCTCGCTCTGCTGGGCAATAGTCTCTTCCAAGAGACTTTCAATTTCTTTCTGACGACGATTGAAGTCAAACCATTTTTCCAAATAGGTCATAGTATCTCCTTTCTTTTTAGAGTTGTAAATAGAAGATTGTCCATTAACGGACAGTCTCCACATTACAAGATGATTGCGCATGCAATAATTATACTACTTTTAAATCAAGCTGGCAAGAAGGACGCTGGCATCTCTTATCCTAAATCATGCCAGTTTTCACAAGTCAAGAATTGTTTGTATCCCCTTTCTTCTCTAATTTTCAATGACTCTTGTGCATTTCCTTGAAATTTTCTGAAAAAAGAGTAAACTGGTATGCAAGAAGTCTATTTCGTGGAGTATAGGATGAAATTATATGTTCAATTAATGATTCTCTTTGTGATTTCTCTAATCGGAGAGGGAATCTCTAGTTTCTTTCATTTGCCCATCCCAGGCAGTATTATCGGTTTGATTATTCTTTTTCTAGCCCTACAATTCAAGTGGCTGAGAACTAGGCATGTCAACATGGTGGGGAATTTCTTGCTGGCCAATATGACCATTCTCTTTTTACCGCCAGCAGTGGGAATCATGGAGAAGTTTGATGTGATTGCTCCCTATCTTTTGCCAATTGTTTTGATTGTCTTTTTTGCAGCTGTTATCAATATTATCCTCATAGCCTTGGCAGTTCAGTTTATCAAACGACGGTTTGAAGGAGATTATGAGAAAGGAGATGCCAAATGAGTGAATTTGTTTCCAATCCCCTGTTTGGGCTTGCCCTATCAATCCTAGCTTATCTAGTGGGAATGCTGATTTACAGACGTTTTCCCCATCCTTTGACAACGCCCTTGCTTTTGTCAGCTATTTTCATTATCATCTTTCTAAAGGTGACGGGTATTTCTTACCAAGATTACTACCAAGGTGGGGTTTATCTGAACAACTTGATTGTCCCATCGACCGTGGCTCTAGGGATTCCGCTTTATAAGAGTTTTCACTTGATGAAGCACCATGCTCGGAGTATTCTCTTTGGTAGTCTGCTAGCAGTAGTTGTCAATACCTCTTTCACAGCCCTTGTGGCCAAAATCTTTGGCATGGATTTTTTCCTAGCCATTTCTCTCTTTCCCAAGTCAGTAACAACCGCCATGGCAGTGGGAATCACAGAAAAATTGCAAGGTCTGACGACCGTGACCTTGGTGGTTGTAGTGGCAACTGGGATTTTAACCAGTGTCATCGGACCAACCCTTTTGAAGTGGTTGAAAATTGACGACCCAGTAGCTGTTGGTCTTTCCCTTGGAGGAACAGGCCATGCAGTCGGAACAGGGACAGCCTTTCGATATGGCTCTGTAGCAGGAGCCATGGGTGGTTTGGCTATCGGTGTTACCGGTATTCTCTATGTCTTTGTCAGCCCTATCGTAGCCAGTTTGATATTGAGTTAAAAGAG
>NZ_AICU01000023.1:0-18947 GCF_000257865.1 Streptococcus mitis SK575
TTTTGATTTTCATTGAGTAAAAATATAAAAAGCAACAGCTGTTTCAGTTGTTGCTTTTTCTGGCTCTGAAAAATGTTTCTCAGACTGTGATTGTTTTATTTCTCAACGCGTGATTTGTTGGCGATATCAGCTAGGATAGCTTGAACAAAGTCATCAACTGAGACAGTTTGTGTTTCTTTTTGGCCATAGCGACGAACGTTAACAGTTCCGTCTTCCATTTCCTTGTCTCCAACAATCAATTGGTAAGGAATCTTGCTGGTTTGTGAAGCACGGATCTTGAACTGCATTTTTTCATTACGTTCATCTACGTCTGCACGAACACCACGGTCACGGAGTTTTTTAGCTACTTCCCATGCGTAGTCCACGTGTTTTTCGTTAGATACTGGGATGAGGGTTACTTGGTGTGGTGCAAGCCATGTTGGGAAGGCACCCTTGTAGTTCTCAATCAAGATAGCTGTGAAGCGTTCCATAGTTGAGATAACTCCACGGTGGATCATAACTGGACGGTGCTCTTCGCCATCAGCTCCGATGTATTTAAGGTCGAAGCGTTCTGGAAGCAAGAAGTCAAGCTGGATAGTAGAAAGAGTTTCTTCTTTTCCAAGAGCTGTCTTAACTTGAATATCCAATTTTGGTCCGTAGAAGGCTGCTTCACCTTCGGCTTCAAAGTAGTCCACACCCATTTCATCAAGAGCTGCACGAAGCATGGTTTGGGCATTTTCCCACATCTCATCGTTATCAAAGTACTTATGAGTATCTTGTGGGTCACGAAGAGAGAGGCGGAAGCGGTATTCAGTTAAGTTGAAGTCTTCATAAACATCGATAATCAACTGAAGGGCACGTTGGAATTCTTCTTGGATTTGTTCTGGAGTCACAAAGAGGTGACCGTCGTTGAGTGACATTTCACGCACACGTTGAAGACCAGTCAGCGCACCAGATTTTTCATAACGGTGCATCATACCGATTTCGGCGATACGGATTGGCAACTCACGGTAAGAGTGAACATGGTGTTTGAAGACTTGAATGTGGTGCGGACAGTTCATTGGACGAAGGACAAATTCTTCCCCGTCACCCATGTCCATAGTTGGGAACATGTCTTCTTGGTAATGATCCCAGTGACCAGAAGTCTTGTAAAGTTCAACAGAAGCAAGTGGTGGAGTGTATACGTGTTGGTAGCCAGAAGCTAACTCTTTGTCTACGATGTAGCGTTCCAACTCACGACGAATAGTCGCACCATTTGGCAACCAGAATGGAAGTCCTTGACCAACCTCTTGAGAAATCATGAAGAGGTCAAGCTCTTTACCAAGTTTACGGTGGTCACGTTCCTTAGCTTCTTCACGCATTTGGAGGTAGTTTTTCAAGTCTTTCTTGTCAAACCAAGCTGTACCATAGATACGTTGCATCATAGCGTTATCACTATTTCCACGCCAGTAAGCACCTGCTACATGGAGAAGGTGGAAGATTTGGATACGGCCTGTTGATGGGACGTGAGGACCACGGCAAAGGTCTACATATTCACCCTGACGGTAGATGGTCAAACCACCTTCGTCTTCTGAGTGTTCTTCAATCAATTCCAACTTGTAAGGGTCATTTTTGAAGATTTCACGTGCCTCGTCTTTAGTAACTTCTTCACGGATTGATGGGAAGTTTTCTTTGACAATTTTTTGCATTTCTTCTTCGATACGAGGAAGGTCTTCGTTAGAGATTTGACCAGCTGTATTGTCAGTATCGTAGTAGAAACCATCTTCGATGGCTGGACCAACTCCCAAGTGAATGTCTGGGAAAAGACGACGAGCTGCTTGGGCGAACAAGTGAGCAGCTGAGTGACGCAAGATTGGAAGGGCATCTTCGTGATCAGGGGTCACGATTTCGATGCTTCCATCTTCAGTGATAGCACGAGTCGTGTCGATGAGTTTGCCGTTGAATTTACCAGCCAAGGCTTTTTTAGCTAGGGAATTGCTGATAGATTGGGCAATTTCAAAAGTTGTAACGCCAGATTCGAATTCACGAACAGCGCCATCTGGGAAAGTAATGTTAATCATGATGTTCTCCTTACTTATATTATTGACGAATGTGTTAACCCTATTCTGAAAACAGGGACAGAGGACTGTGAAAGCTAGAAAAACAAAAAGCGACATCCTCGAAAGGACGTCGCAACGTGGTTCCACCTTCATTTATGTTCCTCAAAAAAGAGGGACACCTCTGATTGGCTCTAACGTGGCCACCGTTTTATGTTTGCATAAAAGTCAGTAGAGTAGTATCACTATAGTCTTTCTATGCGTTTCCAGCAACCACGCACTCTCTAGTAGAAAGGGACTAAGTGACTTGTCTCTATGGATTATTATAGCATGATTGTGAGATTTTTCAAGGATTTTGTGAAAGTTTTTTGTTTTTCATTTTTGTAGAATATGCTTGATGCCAATACCGGAAGCCATGCCCACCAGAGCCAAGGTTTCATAGATTAGCAAGTAAATTAGTATAAACTCACCAAAGGTTATGATAGTAAAGCAAAAGAGCAGTCCGTTACCAATTAACCACCAAAGTGAGAAACGGAAACGGTAGCTATAAAGTAGCGATACAATCAAGATTACCAGAGGTGTAAAGAAGAGAATATTATTTACGTAGAGACTCTTGAGAAAAAGGGGGTCAGAAATGATTAGTGATAACAACTCATAAAGCGGCCAATAAAAGAAAAATATGACCAGATAGTAGGGGAGATGGGAATAAAATCTAGGCATGATAATCACCTCGTTTTAAAAAACAGACAACTTAGATTTCTTGCTATGATTATTATAGCATGTTTAAAACAAGAAAGTAAATCTGTTGACAAAGAAGTTAGTTATTGGTAGAATAGGGATTGTCGTAAAGACAAATAACTTCTTCTTGGTTACAGGCATGCCAACCTGTCACTCGGATGAAGCCAAATAAAAAGGAGAAACATCATGGCAATCTCAAAAGAGAAAAAAAATGAAATCATTGCACAATATGCACGTCACGAAGGTGATACAGGTTCAGTAGAGGTTCAAGTTGCTGTCCTTACTTGGGAAATCAACCACCTTAACGAACACATCAAACAACACAAAAAAGACCACGCTACTTACCGTGGATTGATGAAGAAAATCGGTCGCCGTCGTAACTTGCTTGCATACTTGCGTAAAAACGACGTTAACCGTTACCGTGAGTTGATTAACTCTCTAGGACTTCGTCGCTAATCTTGCGTCTAAACCGTTTCTATACTTCGTTGGCTTCGGCTCGATGTACCATTAGTACAATCTTCGCCTCGTCGCCTAGTCTATAAACGGTTTATCCAGCAAGACTGGAGCTCTCTGATTTTCAGAGGGCTTTTTACGTTGTCACCTTACCTTGGTATGCTCAAGTATAATCTTAGGTTACGGTTCCTAGTACTGCAAGGTAAAATAAACTAGATTTTCTCCCTTCTGTGAGATATTTTTGTTTCACTAAAGTTTTTGTACAATCTTCGCCTCGTCTCCTAGTCTATAAACGGTTTATCCAGCAAGAATCATGATGCTAAGGGCGTGAGAAATCCGTATGAAAATAGGGAAAGGATACCGTGTTCGATGAACACAAGGAGTTTCATCTTTTTCACTAGGATTTTAGCCCAGGCTCAAATCAGCTCTCTGATTTTCAGAGGGCTTTTTTATTGAGTTTTATCGGTCATAATTTTGGAGACTACAAAAAACTCAAATGGTATCAGCTAATTACACCATAAAGGTGCGTAGCTACTCGGCTTGAAAAGCCGAGTAGCTGTCTGCAAGCCCCTTCGGAGAGCCCACACTTTACGAAGTAAAGTATAGTATGTTATACTCTACATGGAAGTAGTCACTGAATTCCAGTTAGAAATTACTTTGTAACTACGTTTTGAGGAGGAGTAAAATGCTTTCCTATGTTCGAAATTACCCACTAGCGATAGCTAAATTAATGTGTCTGTGCTCTCCTAAAATCTGCTGATTTATTACTGACCAATACAGGAGGTTTTTTATGGGACAGACAATCATATCTGCTATTGGTGTTTATATTTCCACCAGTATCGATTATTTAATTATTTTATTTATTTTATTTGCACAGCTATCACAGAATAAACAAAAATGGCATATTTATGCGGGGCAATATCTAGGCACAGGCTTACTTGTAGGGGCGAGTTTAGTTGCTGCTTATGTCGTTAATTTCGTGCCTGAAGAATGGATGGTTGGATTGCTTGGTTTAATCCCTATCTATTTAGGGATTCGCTTTGCAATTGTTGGAGAAGGTGAGGAAGAAGAGGAAGAAGAGGAAGAAGAGGAAGAAATTATTGAAAGATTAGAACAAAGCAAGGCAAATCAACTGTTTTGGACAGTTACATTGCTGACAATTGCGTCTGGCGGAGATAATTTAGGTATCTATATACCTTATTTTGCTTCATTAGATTGGTCACAGACCCTCGTGGCCTTGCTTGTGTTTGTAATCGGCATAATTATCTTATGCGAGATTAGTCGGGTGTTATCCTCTATTCCCTTAATATTCGAGACAATTGAAAAATACGAGCGAATCATTGTGCCCTTAGTATTCATTCTACTTGGACTATACATCATGTATGAAAATGGCACGATAGAGACTTTTCTGACCGTGTAGATTTTTTTCACTAGGATTTTATCCCAATCTCAAATCAGCTCTCTAATTTTAGAGGGCTTTTTATGTTGTCACTTTACCTCGATATACTCAAGTATAATCTTTGGTTACGGTTCCTAGCACTGTAAGACCAACTATATTTATTTTTCTCATCTTGTTCCATTGTTGAAAATATGGTATACTTTTCATGAGAATTTTCTAAATTTTTAAGATTCTATTAAAGGAGGTTTGCATGCTTTCCAAATTTTCTGGAAGCCGACAAGACCAGCAATTTGTGTTACTTTTAGTTATTTTGCTAGGTATTTTAGGGATTTCTCTCTTTCTAGCAGTTTCAATGGGATCTGTTGCGATTGATCTAGGAGATACCTATCGGATTATTTTGAGCAGGTTAGGATTTCCTCTTGAGATAGGAGAGGTTTCCAAGTCCACTCTTGCCATTGTATGGAACATGAGATTCCCCCGAGTATTGTTAGGTCTGATAGTGGGGGCTGGTCTTTCTATGTGTGGTAGCGTGATGCAGTCTACAGTGAACAATCCCATCGCAGAGCCTTATGTCTTAGGGATATCTGCGGGTGCAACTCTAGGGGCAACCTTGAGCATCATTTTTGGTTTAAAAGTGATGATTAGTCTTGGAGCTTTCCTTGGAGCTATTTTGGCAACAATTGCTGTCCTCATCATTGCCTCTATGCAGGGAAGGATGACGACTTCTAGTCTAATCTTATCGGGAACGGTGGTCAATGCTCTCTTTCTGGCTTTTTCAAACTTTATTATCTCAGTTGGCGCTAATGCGGATAGTGTGATGACCATTAAGTTTTGGACCATGGGTTCGCTCGCTGGGACTTCCTGGGCAGACTTGGTCCTGCCAACTATAGTAGTAGGATTGGCCTTTCTATTTTTCGCTACTCAGTATCGTGTTTTTAATGCGATGATGATGGGAGATGAGGCTGCTTTAACTTTGGGGATTCCCTTACGCTTTTATTGGTATCTTTATGTGACAATGGTAGCTGTGTTGACAGCAGTATTAGTGGCAACCTGTGGGATTATTGGATTTGTTGGTCTGATTACTCCACATTTAGCTCGAGGATTAGTAGGAACGAATTACAAGAGGCTTTTTCCTGTTGCGACCATACTTGGTGCCCTCTTTGTCATCTGGGCAGATGTACTCTCTCGTATCACCATTCCAAACGCAGAGCTTCCTATTGGTATTTTCACAGCCTTAGTAGGTGCTCCCTTCTTTATCTACATTGTTGGAGGTAGGCGAAGGGAGGTGAGGGTCTGACATGGACTTGATTTGTAAGGATATCCATTTTGGACTAGGAGAGAAAAAAATCCTCAAAGGAGTCTCTCTTAAGGTTGAAGGGCATCAATTTCACACGATATTAGGACCAAATGGAAGTGGAAAAACCAGTCTACTTAAACTCCTTTATCGTCAGGAAAAGGCGGACAAAGGCTTGATAAGTCTAGATGGAAAGCCACTGGAGCATTGGTCACTCAAAGAAACAGCCAAGCAAATGGCAGTTGTGACCCAGTTTAACCAGCTGCAGTTTGATTGTACAGTTGAGGAAATCGTCTTGCTGGGAAGAACTCCCCACCTCTCTTTTTTACAGAAGGAAAGGGAAAGGGATTATGCGCTCGTTCAAGATGCCCTCGTTAAGGTGGATATGCTCGAGAAGAAAACTCGTCTCTATTCGTCTCTGTCAGGGGGAGAGAAACAGCGAGTCTTACTAGCCCGCGCCTTGGCGCAAGAACCGACTCTCTTGCTCCTGGACGAACCAACCAATCATCTGGATATCAGGTATCAGCTAGACTTGTTGGCCATTGTGAAGAATCTCAAGGTCAATGTTCTAGCTGTCCTACATGATATTCAACTTGCTTGTCGCTATTCGGATTATCTCTATTTGATGAAAGAGGGAGAAATCCTTTACCAAGGGACTCCAAAGGAGACCATCACCCCTGAGTCATTGCAAACTGTATACGGAGTTCAAAGTCAGGTTACTTGGACCAAGGATCAGCAAGCCATGATTCACTATTTATAAAAATGAAAAGGAAAATAAGATGAAAAAAACACTAAGCATTTTACTGGTAACAGTAGCTACCTTAACTTTGGCAGCTTGTGGTAATACTACTACAGAAAAAGCTACCACGCAGTCTAGCGCAGAGACAAGTCAAAAGGCTAACGCAGAGACGACTTATCCGTTAACGGTTAAAACCTATGACGCGAAAGGGAATGAAGTCGAACAAGTTTTTGACAAGGCACCTGAAAAAGTTATCATAAACAATCTTTCAACCACTGAAATCTTATTGGAGTTGGGGTTGAAGGATAAAATTGTTGGCATGCTCAACCCTGACAATGCTGTGACGGACAAATACAAGGACGCGATTGCGACTATTCCTCAAATTGGGGATAAAAAAACAGTCTCACAAGAGACAGTCCTTTCTTATGAGCCAGACGCTGTGATGGGTCGAAACATGATGTTTTCTGAAAAATCCTTGGGGACAGTTAGCACTTGGAATGAAAACAAAATCCCAGTTTATACGCAAAAAGCTTCTCTCTCAACGATTCAGCAAGATTTGGGGAATATCGTAGAAGATGTTAAAAATCTTGGAATGATTTTTAATGTTCAGGATAAGGCTAATGAATACGCAGCTCAATTACAAACTAAAATTGACGCTGTTAAGAAAGCAAATCCAGTAAGCCAAGGTGAAAAGAAAAAGGCTTTGATTATGGTTGCATATAATGATCAAACCTTCGGTGCCTACAAGTCTGCTTTGCAAGAAAGTTTGCTGAACCAACTTGGTTATACAAACGTTGCCACGGGGACATCAGGCTTGACCTTGGAAAATCTTGTGTCAATGGATCCTGAATTGATTATCTATGTAACTAGCGACCGCAATAAAAAATTGGATGAAAAAGCAGTAGAGTTGATGAAGGCAAATGCTGTTTTGGAAAGTGTTCCTGCTATTAAGAATCAAAAAATCATGACCATCTCTTACGATGAATTGATGGACTATGGTCCAGCAGTGATTGATTCCCTTGAGAAAATCAATGACTTTATCAATAAATAATGAGTTTGATTGGGAAGGAATTCAAGTCAAAATCAGCCTTCCTTCTAACTACGACCCCAATCAAACCTATCCGGCTATTTTATTGAATGATGGAAACTTGGACTTCTTATCGTCCCTTTCCGAATCTGTGATTTTAGTGGGCTTGACCTCTAAAAATCGCTTAGACGACTACACTCCCTGGAAGGCATCTGCCCTGAGAGAGGGAGCTCCAGATTTTGGAGGTCAGGCCAACGTCTATCATGATTGTTTATTTGGAGGTCTTTTGGACAAGTTGCAGTCGCTTTATCGACTGGATGAAGCACGCCTTGCCTACGGAGGTTATTCACTAGGTGGCTTGGCGGCGGTTTACAGTCTTTTCAGCTTTGACAAGGTTTCTTCTGTTTTCTCTATTTGCGGTTCTTTTTGGTATCCTGATTTTGTGACTTACTGCAAGGCAGAGACAGTGAAAAATCTAGATTGTTTGCTGTATTTACAGAACGGTCAAACAGAAGGAGTCAATCATAGCAATCGCTTGGCTCAAGCACCAACCTATGCTGAGCAGATTCATACCAGTCTTCAGAAATGCTATCCGAACGGCCAGTTTGTCTTTGATCCTTATGGACACCATGAACAAGTAGCTGAACGATTTTTAGCCTTTTCCAGCTGGTTGGCCCAAAAATGGAAAATCGAATAAAAGATTTATCCCTTGGCTTTTTCCAAGGGATTGTTGTATTTATTTAAGCAAGTTTTTCTCTTTTCTTATCTGGATTCCATACGAAGCTTGCGATAAAGCTAAAGATGATGGTTAGGATAGCGAGGATAATGGCAAGGATGAGGGCAGGGATACGGATAAACCACCAGAGTGGGTTTGGTTTTTTATCATTATGCCATTGTTTGGTTTCTTCGTCTAGACGTTGGAATTCTGTTTGGATACGATTGGCGACTGTTTCAATGCCTTCATCATTCATTTTCTTGATATCTGAGATATCTATTGGATTTCCAAAGTTCATATCGACACGCTCACGGCTAACCAAGCCTTTCAAGGTCATAGGACCTGTATAGGTAACAGGCATGATACGAACCTTGGCCATCTTGGCAATCAGGGCTACGCCACCTTTGACATCATTTGAGTGACGGCTCCCACTTGGAAACATGATGAGAGAGCGATCACTTTTTTTGAGAACATTGATAGGATATTTGATGGCTGAGGCGCTAGGATTTTCACGGTCAATAGGAAAGGCACCACACATACGAATCCACCAACCAAAGATGCGGTTGGCAAAGAGCTCTTTTTTGGCCATAAAGATAAACTGTTTTGGCTTGGTCGCAAAGGCCATGTAAACAGGATCCCACCAGGTGCGGTGAGGTGCAACCAGAATATAATTTTCATCTTGATTAGGAATTTTATCAGTATTATGATAGTGGGCATTGCCATTGATGGACCAGAGGAGCAAGACAACCAATCCACGTAAATAAGTATAAAACATGCGATCTCCTTCGATTATTTTCTTGTTATTATTATACCTTATCAAAGAAGGGCTGGCAAACTTTTCCCTTGACTAGGTGCAGATTTGGGATGAGATTAGAATTCTTTTAGAAAAAATGATATGATAGAACTTATGGATAAAAATAAGATTATGGGATTAACCCAAAGAGAAGTCAAGGAAAGACAGGCTAAGGGCTTGGTAAATGATTTTACTGCTTCGGCCAGTACTAGCACTTGGCAAATCGTTAAACGAAATGTCTTTACCCTTTTTAACGCTTTGAACTTTGCCATTGCTTTGGCCCTTGCCTTTGTGCAGGCTTGGAGCAATCTGGTCTTCTTTGCTGTTATCTGCTTTAACGCTTTTTCTGGGATTGTGACCGAGCTACGAGCCAAACGCATGGTGGACAAGCTCAATCTCATGACCAAGGAAAAGGTCAAGACTATTCGTGATGGTCAGGAAGTTGCTCTGAATCCGGAAGAATTGGTGCTAGGAGATATCATTCGTCTGTCTGCAGGAGAGCAGATTCCCAGTGATGCCTTGGTTTTGGAAGGCTTTGCGGAAGTCAATGAAGCCATGTTAACGGGAGAAAGTGATTTGGTGCAAAAGGAAGTTGACGCCTTACTTTTATCAGGAAGTTTCCTAGCCAGTGGGTCAGTTTTAGCTCAAGTTCACCATGTCGGTGCAGACAACTATGCTGCCAAACTCATGCTGGAAGCCAAGACCGTTAAACCGATCAACTCCCGTATCATGAAATCGCTGGACAAGCTAGCTGGTTTTACTGGGAAGATTATCATTCCTTTTGGTCTAGCTCTCTTGCTAGAAGCCTTGCTTTTAAAAGGCCTGCCTCTCAAGTCGTCCGTTGTAAATTCATCGACAGCTCTTTTGGGAATGTTGCCTAAGGGAATTGCCCTTTTGACCATTACTTCGCTCTTGACTGCAGTTATCAAGCTAGGTTTGAAAAAGGTTTTGGTGCAGGAGATGTACTCTGTTGAGACCTTGGCGCGCGTGGATATGCTCTGTCTGGACAAGACGGGCACCATCACCCAAGGAAAGATGCAGGTGGAGGCTGTTCTTCCACTGACGGAAACTTACGGTGAAGAGGCTATTGCCAGCATCCTGACAAGCTATATGGCCCATAGTGAGGATAAGAATCCAACTGCCCAAGCTATTCGCCAGCGTTACCAAGGTCAGGTAGTCTATCCTATGATTTCGAATCTTCCCTTCTCCAGCGACCGCAAGTGGGGAGCTATGGAATTGGAAGATTTGGGGACAGTTTTCTTAGGGGCGCCTGAGATGTTGCTGGACTCAGAAGTCCCTGAAGCCAGAGAGGCCTTGGAGAGAGGTTCACGTGTCTTGGTCTTAGCTCTCAGTCAGGAGAAATTAGACCATCACAAACCACAAAAACCATCTGATATTCAGGCTCTAGCCTTGCTGGAAATCTTGGACCCTATTCGAGAAGGAGCAGCTGAGACGCTGGACTATCTCCGTTCTCAGGAAGTGGGCCTCAAGATTATCTCTGGTGACAATCCAGTTACGGTGTCCAGTATTGCCCAGAAGGCTGGTTTTGCGGACTATGACAGCTATGTAGATTGCTCGAAAATTACGGATGAGGAATTGGTTGCTATGGCGGAGGAGACTGCGATTTTCGGACGTGTTTCCCCTCATCAAAAGAAACTCATCATCCAAACGCTGAAAAAAGCGGGTCATACAACGGCTATGACAGGGGATGGAGTTAATGATATCCTGGCCCTTCGTGAGGCGGATTGTTCTATCGTAATGGCAGAGGGAGATCCTGCGACTCGTCAGATTGCCAATCTGGTTCTCTTGAACTCAGACTTTAATGATGTTCCTGAGATTCTCTTTGAAGGTCGTCGTGTGGTCAATAACATTGCCCACATCGCTCCGATTTTCTTGATAAAGACCATCTATTCCTTCTTGCTAGCAGTCATCTGTATTGCCAGTGCCCTCCTAGGACGGTCTGAGTGGATTTTAATTTTCCCTTTCATTCCGATTCAAATTACCATGATCGACCAGTTCGTGGAAGGTTTCCCACCATTCGTTCTAACTTTTGAGCGAAATATCAAACCTGTTGAGCCAAATTTCCTCAGAAAATCCATGCTTCGTGCCCTACCAAGCGCTCTCATGGTCGTCTTTAGCGTTCTTTTCGTGAAAATATTTGGAAGTAGTCAAGGTTGGTCTGAGTTAGATATCTCAACTTTACTCTATTATCTCTTGGGGTCAATTGGTTTCTTATCCGTATTTAGAGCTTGCATGCCATTTACCCTCTGGCGTGTCCTCTTGATTGTTTGGTCAGTAGGAGGCTTCCTAGCCACAGCTCTCTTCCCAAGAATCCAAAAACTGCTTGAAATTTCGACATTAACAGGACAAACATTGCCTGTCTATGGTGTCATGATGTTGGTCTTTACCGTGATTTTCATCCTGACTAGTCGCTATCAAGCCAGAAAATAAAGAAAGGCTGCAATCTGTGGATTGCGGTTTTTTTAGGTGCAAGATTGCTAGCTGAAATGTGGTATAATAAGAGGTAATAGAGTTTTGGAAAGTGAGAGAAGATGATTTCAAAGAGATTAGAATTAGTGGCGTCCTTTGTGCCACAAGGGGCCATTTTACTAGATGTGGGGAGTGACCATGCTTATCTGCCTATCGACTTGGTCGAAAGAGGGCAAATTGAGCGCGCCATTGCAGGAGAGGTGGTGGAAGGCCCCTACCAGTCTGCAGTCAAAAATGTTGAGGCTCACGGCCTAAAGGAGAAAATCCAAGTCCGTTTAGCCAATGGATTAGCAGCTTTTGAAGAGGCAGACCAAGTGTCGGTCATCACCATTGCAGGTATGGGTGGTCGTTTGATTGCTAAGATTTTAGAAGAAGGCTTGGACAAGTTAGCTAATGTAGAGCGTCTGATCCTCCAGCCCAATAATCGTGAAGACGACTTGCGCATCTGGTTGCAAGAACACGGTTTTCAGATTGTAGCAGAAAGCATCCTAGAGGAAGCTGGGAAATTCTATGAGATTTTGGTGGTGGAAGCAGGACAAATGAAGTTATCAGCCAGTGATGTTCGCTTTGGACCTTTCTTGTCCAAAAAAGTCAGTCCAGTATTTATCCAAAAGTGGCAAAAAGAAGCTGAGAAGCTAGAGTTCGCCCTCGGACAAATCCCAGAAAAAAATATAGAGGAACGTCAAGTTCTGGCAGATAAAATTCAAGCCATCAAGGAGGTTCTCCATGCTAGCAAGTGAAGTAATCAAAGCGTATGAAGCTTTTTGTCCTCAGGAATTTTCCATGGAGGGAGACAGTCGTGGCCTGCAAATCGGTACTTTGGACAAGGATATTCAAAGGGTCATGGTGGCTCTGGATATTCGTGAAGAGACGGTGGCTGAAGCCATCGAAAAGGGTGTGGATTTGATTATCGTCAAGCACGCGCCGATTTTCCGTCCCATCAAGGACTTGGTAGCCAGCCGTCCACAAAATCAGATTTACATCGACCTCATCAAGCATGATATTGCAGTTTATGTCAGCCATACCAATATTGACATCGTTGAAAATGGCCTTAATGATTGGTTCTGTCAGATGTTGGGAATTGAGGAGACGACTTATCTACAGGAGACAGGTCCTGGACGTGGGATTGGACGTATTGGGAATATTCAGACTCAGACCTTTGGGGAATTGGCCCAACATGTCAAGCAAGTCTTTGGTTTAGATAGTCTTCGATTGGTACATTATCAAGAGACTGATTTGCAGAAACCTATTTCAAGAGTGGCCATCTGTGGTGGAAGCGGGCAGTCTTTCTATAAGGATGCTTTAGCTAAGGGAGCTGATGTCTATATCACTGGTGACATCTACTACCATACTGCCCAGGATATGTTGTCTGATGGCTTGCTAGCACTGGATCCAGGACACTATATTGAAGTGCTGTTTGTGGAAAAAATCGTAGCACTCCTTAGTCAATGGAAAGAGGAAAAAGACTGGGATATCGATATTGTACCTAGTCAAGCATCGACCAATCCTTTCCACCATATCTAGTTAGAAAGTGAAAACAATGAAAAAAGTTGCCATTATTGGAGCAGGAATTGTGGGAGCAACAGCTGCCTACTACCTCTCGAAAGAAAGTGAGCTAGAAGTAACCGTCTTTGACCATGGACAAGGTCAGGCTACCAAGGCTGCAGCAGGAATTATCAGCCCCTGGTTTTCCAAACGACGCAATAAAGCCTGGTACAAAATGGCGCGCTTGGGGGCTGATTTTTATGTGGATTTATTAGCTGATTTAGAGAAGTCAGGACAAGAAATCGACTTTTACCAGCGTTCGGGAGTCTTTCTCTTGAAAAAGAATGAATCCAAGTTGGAAGAACTCTATCAACTAGCCCTCCAGCGCAGGGAAGAGTCTCCCTTGATAGGGCAATTAGCCATTCTGGACCAAGCATCAGCTAATGAATTATTCCCTGGCTTGCAGGGATTTGATCGCCTGCTCTACTCTTCTGGTGGAGCGAGAGTAGATGGCCAACTTTTAGTGACTCGTTTGCTGGAAGCCAGTCAGGTCAAGCTGGTCAAAGAAAAAGTGACTCTGACACCTTTAGCATCAGGTTACCAGATTGACAAAGAGGTGTTTGATCAGGTTATTTTGGCGACGGGAGCTTGGTTGGGACACCTGTTAGAGCCTTTAGGTTATGAAGTAGATGTTCGTCCCCAAAAGGGGCAACTCCGAGATTATCAACTTGCCCAAGACATGGAAGCTTACCCTGTTGTTATGCCCGAAGGGGAGTGGGATTTGATTCCTTTTGCAGGTGGGAAATTGTCCTTAGGCGCTACTCATGAAAATGACATGGGATTTGATTTGACGGTAGATGAAACCTTACTCCAGCAAATGGAGGAGGCAGCCCTGCCTTGCTATCCTAGTTTAGTAGAAGCTACCAGAGCTGGTGAGCGTGTGGGAATCCGTGCCTACACCAGCGATTTCTCTCCTTTCTTTGGGCAGGTGCCAGAATTGGCAGGTGTCTATGCAGCCAGTGGACTAGGTTCATCAGGCCTCACAACGGGTCCTATCATTGGTTACCACCTAGCACAACTGGTACAAAGCAGGGAAATGACCTTAGACCCAGCAAACTACCCAATTGAAAACTATGTCAAACGACTAAAAAGCGAATAAGATTTTACTGAAATTTTATCCTACCCTCTAGGATGGCAAATGACATTCCCTATCAAAAATGGTAAAATAAGAAAAAATAATCCGAGAATCGAGGAAAGAAGATGCAAGAAAAGATTTTGGTAACGGGTGGAGCAGGTTTTATCGGAACCCACACAGTTATTGAGTTAATCCAAGCAGGTCATCAGGTTGTTGTGGTGGATAACCTTGTTAATAGTAACAGAAAAAGTTTAGAAGTTGTTGAAAGAATCACAGGAGTTGAAGTGCCGTTCTATGAGGCAGATATCCGTGATACAGATACTCTTCGTGACATTTTCAAGCAAGAAGAACCAACAGGGGTCATTCACTTTGCTGGTTTGAAGGCTGTCGGTGAATCTACCCGTATCCCTCTTGCCTATTATGATAACAATATCGCAGGAACTGTCAGTCTTCTAAAAGCTATGGAAGAAAACAACTGTAAAAACATCATTTTCAGTTCTTCTGCGACAGTTTACGGGGATCCGCACACAGTGCCCATCTTGGAAGATTTCCCACTTTCAGTGACCAACCCATATGGCCGCACTAAGCTTATGCTTGAGGAAATTTTGACGGATATCTATAAGGCAGACTCAGAGTGGAATGTTGTCTTGCTTCGTTACTTTAACCCAATCGGAGCCCATGAGAGTGGTGATTTGGGAGAAAATCCAAACGGTATTCCAAACAACCTCTTGCCATATGTGACTCAAGTAGCCGTTGGAAAACTAGAGCAAGTGCAAGTGTTTGGAGATGATTACGATACCGAAGACGGAACTGGTGTTCGTGACTATATCCACGTTGTCGATTTGGCTAAAGGTCACGTTGCAGCTCTGAAAAAAATCCAAAAAGGTTCAGGCCTAAACGTTTATAACCTTGGAACAGGGAAAGGCTATTCTGTTCTTGAAATTATCCAAAATATGGAAAAAGCAGTGGGACGTCCAATTCCTTACCGCATCGTAGACCGTCGCCCAGGTGACATCGCAGCCTGCTATTCAGATCCTGCAAAAGCCAAAGCAGAACTCGGCTGGGAAGCAGAACTCGGCATCACCCAAATGTGCGAAGACGCATGGCGTTGGCAAAGCAAGCATCCAAATGGATTTGAAGACTAAGATGGTGATGTCAATCATTGTCCCCTGTTTAAACGAAGAGGAAGTACTTCCTCTTTTTTATCAGGCTTTGGAAGCTTTACTTCCAGATTTGGAAACAGAAATCGAGTATGTCTTTGTCGACGATGGATCGAGCGATGGGACTTTGGAACTCTTAAAGTCCTATCGGGAGCAAAATCCGGCAGTTCATTATATTTCTTTCTCGCGAAATTTTGGCAAAGAAGCTGCTCTGTATGCAGGCTTACAATATGCGACAGGAGATCTGGTGGTGGTAATGGATGCAGACCTCCAGGATCCTCCTAGTATGTTGCTTGAGATGAAAAACTTACTAGACCATAATGCAGATTTGGACTGCGTAGGAACACGGAGAACCAGTCGTGAGGGAGAACCCTTCTTTCGTAGTTTCTGTGCTAATCTCTTTTACCGCCTTATGCAAAAAATTAGCCCAGTAGCCTTGCCCTCAGGTGTCCGTGATTTTCGCATGATGAGGCGGTCTGTAGTCGATGCTATTTTAAGCTTGACCGAGTCCAATCGTTTTTCTAAGGGACTTTTTGCCTGGGTGGGTTTCAAAACCTACTATTTGGACTATCCAAATGTTGAAAGGCAGGCTGGTAAGACCAGTTGGAGTTTTAGGAAACTCTTTTTTTACTCCATTGAAGGGATTGTTAATTTTTCAGATTTTCCCTTGATTATCGCATTTGTGGCTGGTCTCTTATCTTGCTTTGTTTCTCTACTAATGACCTTTTTTGTCGTGGTTCGGACCCTCATTTTGGGCAATCCAACATCAGGTTGGACCTCTCTGATGGCTGTTATTCTCTTTCTTGGGGGAATCCAACTCTTGACCATTGGGATTCTCGGCAAGTACATCAGTAAGATTTATCTAGAGACTAAAAAAAGACCACTTTATCTGATTAAAGAAAAAAGCGACCTTCCTTATTTTACAGAAAAAAATAAAGTGAAAAGACTATAATTTTACATGGAAATGTGCTAAACTAGAGGGAGTGGATTATCGCCATTGATTTAGGCTTCCTGGTTTCCAATCAGGGCGCGAGTTGGGCAATTTTTAACAGCCTCTAAGACGTCCTGACTAGGAGAAATTTCTTTTTCCAGTTGGTCAGGGTCATCGTAAAAACGCACGATTCCATTATCGTGGTAATCAAATAAATCAGAATAAGTTTGGCAAAGCCCGCAGGCGATGCATCGTTCAGGTATAAGTGTGATTTTCATATTTATATTGTAATAAGAAAAGTAAAAAAAAACAAGGAGTAAGGTATGGCAAAAGAACCGTGGCAAGAAGATATTTATGAAAATCAAGAAGAAACAAGAGCAGGCCGTCGTAAGAGAACTCAAGGTAGAGATGTAGTGGCCAATCGTGTCTTGACGATCCTAGCCAGTATTTTCTTTGTAATTGTGGTGGTAATGATTATTGTTCTCATCTATCTATCATCGGGTGGGAGTAATCGCACAGCAGCCTTGAAAGATTTTCATGATTCTGATGCAAATGTAGTACAGATTTCATCTTCTAGTAGTTCCCATCCTGAACAGAGTTCAGAATCTTCTTCTGAACACTCGGAGGAAGCTACAGATCCAGAAGGGACGACAAAAGTCTTAGCTGGAGAAGGAGAAGCAGCCATTGCCGCTCGCGCTGGGATTTCGATTGCTCAGTTAGAAGCCTTAAATCCTAGTCATATGGCTACAGGGTCTTGGTTTGCTAATCCAGGTGATGTTGTTAAAATCAAATAGGAGTTGATATGAAAACAATTCAAATTGCTATTGACGGCCCTGCTTCAAGTGGTAAGAGTACGGTCGCAAAGATTATTGCCAAGGATTTTGGTTACACCTATCTAGATACAGGTGCTATGTATCGTGCGGCGACCTATATGGCTCTCAAGAACCAGTTAGGAGTGGAAGAGATTGAGGAGCTTTTAGCCTTGTTGGACCAGCATCCAATCAGTTTTGGACGCTCAGAAACTGGAGAACAGCTTGTCTTTGTAGGGGATGTGGATATTACCCATCCTATTCGTGAAAATGAAGTGACCAATCATGTTTCAGCCATTGCAGCAATTCCTCAAGTACGTGAGAAACTAGTTTCTCTCCAACAAGAGATTGCCCAGCAAGGTGGGATTGTCATGGATGGTCGCGATATTGGGACTGTTGTATTGCCACAAGCAGAATTGAAAATTTTCCTAGTAGCTTCAGTCGATGAGAGAGCAGAGCGCCGTTACAAGGAAAATATTGCCAAGGGAATTGAAACAGACCTTGAAACCTTAAAAGAGGAAATTGCTGCGCGTGACTACAAGGATAGTCATCGTGAGACTTCACCTCTCAAACAAGCAGAGGACGCTGTCTACCTTGATACAACTGGCTTGAACATTCAAGAAGTAGTTGAAAAAATCAAAGCAGAAGCTGAAAAAAGAATGTAAATGTAGAGAAGCCGATAGATTGATATCGGTTTTTTTCTATATTTGTCAAAATGCTGATTTTAAGGTATAATAGTTGCTGTTCGAGAAATTTTGATTTTCAAAGAATAGTGAATGTTTATAAGGAGAAACCATGAACAACCTACCAAATTGCCCAAAATGTAACTCAGAGTATGTCTACGAAGACGGTGCCCTACTGGTTTGCCCAGAGTGTGCTTATGAGTGGAATCCTGCTGAAGTTGCAGATGTAGAAGAGGGCCTTGTTGCTATCGATGCCAACGGAAATAAATTGGCTGATGGTGATACTGTAACCCTCATCAAGGATTTGAAAGTAAAAGGTGCGCCAAAAGATTTGAAACAAGGGACGCGCGTGAAAAATATCCGCATCGTAGAGGGTGACCACAATATCGACTGTAAAATTGATGGCTTTGGTGCCATGAAACTCAAATCAGAGTTTGTGAAGAAAATTTAAGCATGTCGAAACACTGTAAACTTGTATTTTATAGCCGTATCTTCTTGTTTCTAGCGGCTTTTACGGGAGTTTATCTTGAAATCGCCAAGCATGGTGGATTTGGGATGTTGCTCTATTATACGGTTCTGTCAAATCTGTTAGTAGCGATTTTTACGCTCTATCTCCTAAAGGTTATGAGCCGTTTAGGTGAAAACTGGCAAAGGCCCAGCCTCTTGCGTCTAAAAGGTGGGGTCACCATGAGTATCATGATTACCTGTGTGATTTACCATTTCCTCTTAGCGCCCATTGCGACTAATTTCTATACCCTAGAAAATTTCCTTTGTCACTATATCGTTCCCCTCTGGTTTTTAGCAGATACCCTCTTTTTTGACAAACAGGGTCAATACAAGATTTGGGATCCAATTGTGTGGACGATTTTACCCTTGCTGTATATGATTTTTGCTCTTTTTAATGGCTTGGTATTGAAACTTGATGTTCCTAATTCTAAGGTCAGTCCCTTCCCGTACTTCTTTTTGAATGTGAACAAGGGTTGGGATGTCGTGTTCAAGTGGTGTCTGATTATCTTTGTTGCCTATATGGTGGCAGGATTTATCTTCTACTTTATCAAGCAAATCAAGAGAAAGTCATCCT
>NZ_AICU01000024.1:0-17674 GCF_000257865.1 Streptococcus mitis SK575
ACGTCGTAATTAGAGATACTTGTCTAAACACTTCACTAATTCACCAAACCAAATAATATCGATTTGGTTTGGTTCATGTCGTAATCTTCAAGTTACTTGATTAAAAAGCAGTCTAAGTAATTAAGACCAAATCCTGTCGGAGATTTGGCTAGGCGCTTCACTAGTAAAGAAACATAAATATTATCGATTTATGTTTCTTTACGTCGTAATTAGAGATACTTGTCCAAACGCTTCACTAATTCACCTAACCAAATAATATCGATTTGGTTAGGTTCATGTCGTAATCTTTTAATTACTTGATTACAAAGTAATCTAAGTAACTTACACTAAAGGCTATACGGGCTTTGGTTTAGAGGTCTATCAAAAACCTTATCAAGTTTTGCTGACTTGTTCTGCTATTTTGAATTGACTAATTCAATTTACTCACTACTACTTCTTTATCATACAGGGAGATTTCCTATGAGCCAATATGCTTATATCCTCGTTGTGATTAGCTTGGTTTTCCTTTTTCTGCTCAATAAGTACGAGAAGGAGAGACTGCAAAGGCTCTACCAAGAACAACTTTTAAAGGATGAAACATTTAGGGCTGACATCAAGGAGAAAATTCACACGACTGAAAATATCAATGATGTCATTGCTTACATCAATAAAACTTATCATCTGGGAATGTTGCTATCAAAAGACATTACAGATCAATTGAAATAAACCTAGCTATTCTTTAAGAAATATTAAAACCGAGACTAAGAGTTTAATACTTAGCCTCGGTTTTTAGTATGTTCAATTGAAACAAGTGTTGAAAACTTGTTGTAGCAATTCTAATATAGGGATGGATAGACTTTCAAAAATATCATTTACAAATATTTTTAAAGAAATCAAACTTCCTATATTTACTATTCTTATAGACTGTTAAATCAACATCCTCTACAACTTCTTTCACATCTATATTGACATCATAGGGCAAAGAAAGAAAATCTAAATTATAAAATTCTGTACTCATCTCTTTTAAAATAAGAAGGTCTAACAAGTATCCCTCCACTCTGATTTCAACTTGAATTGTCTTAGACATGAAATTTTTTAGAATCATAAAGTCCTTTACTTGCTTTCTTTTAGGACTGATATACTCAAATCTTTTTCGTTCAAAAATAATTTTCTCCAAATGTTACACCATTTCAATAATATAATTTTCTAAATAACTGCAGAAACAATTCTTCTTTTTAATGCAGGCTTCATTAAAATTTCCCTTGTTTAATTCTCCCAAAAAATTTTGAAATAGTGCAAATAAAAGCTCCTAGTAAAAATTCCTGTAGGAAAAATCCAAAATAAGTTCCTAACTGTAAATTTCTATTGAATGTAAATACGGAAGTTTCAGATTGAATCGTATTTTGTTCTATAAGCGTCATAGGAGTAACTCTGAAAATTCCAAACATCATTAAAGCATAGATTATTCCAAAAATAATTAATAACACCCAGCTGTGCTTACTTCTAGAAGAAATACTTCCCGATAACAAAGCTAATAATATTGACGGTATAATTTGTACAAACAGCATAAATTGAAAAAGATTAAAATTATCTAGTGTAAAAAAACATATTGTAAATTCCACAATTAGCAATAGAGAAAATACTCTATCTATTTTTGTAAATTTCATTTTACCTCCTTTAAATTCACATCCATCATTACCTTAGACCTTCAATAACATTTTTATTTGCTGCAACCATTGCAGGCATAATACTAAATACAATTCCAAATACACCCGTTGTGAATAGAGTAATCAAAATATGATCCAGAGTTAATGTCGTAACAAAACCACTCATGTTCATTAAAACAACAAATAATATCGCTACTCCAATACCAGTTATAGCTCCCAGAAGCGATAAAAGAATCCCCTCCATCATATACGATTGATAAATATCAGATTTTTTAGCCCCTAAAGCTCGACGAATGGCTATCTCCTTGCTACGTTCGCTAACAGAAGACAACATAGCATTCATAACCCCAAAACCAGCTACAAAAATTGAAATGCTTGATAACAGTGCAATGAAATTTAATATTGTAGTAGCTTGGGCCTTTGTTTCCTCATATACCCTTCTATTATCTATATATCCATAAGTTCCTTCCTTGCGGAATATTCCATAAGTATCTAAAGCAGATAAAGCCTTATTAATATTCTCCAACTGATTAGTTTCTACTACTAATTCATCAAAATATTCCCTTCCTCCTAAAAGTAACTCTTTGATTTCATTGGTAACCAATAAAGAAGGTAATCTTTCATTAACAGCTGATCCATAATATATTGCCTGAATTGGATATTCTTTTCCAGATATATTGATAGTTTCTCCTAAAAAAGTTTCAATATTTTCCTTTCGAGTCAATGACATGAGAGCCTTATCGCTAATAGCGACACCTCCATCTAGTTCCTCTAATGCTCTTCCTTTTAATAAAGCAGGCACAACTAAACCATTCTTATTCAAATCGCCTAATGTTCGAAAACTAAGATTCTGCTTAGAATCATTAAAATACGTTTCAGCATACAAGGCATAAGAGCTGGAAGAAAGTCTTGCAGGTTTTCCAATAGTTTGCTCAATCAATTGTTTATCTTCCTGTGTAAACCCTCTAATATCCAACATATTCTGAGGAGTATAAGTCATTGTTGCTGTGTCTTCTTCTATCTTTAAATCATTACCTAATGTAGAAGTTGTATAGGAAGAACTTGATAGTATTACTAATAAAACAAATGTTGCCACTGTGATGGCTAAGGATGTCAGAATACTTTGTCTTTTATTCCTCTTTAACAGCTTTAGAGTATCTATTAACAGCTTTTTAAACTTCATGTAATCCTTCTCCTTCAGATGTTAGATACCCATTTTTCATTCGATACCTTGTTCTACAATGACTGGCAACAAACTCATCGTGAGTTACTACAATAATTGTCGTTCCAGAATGATTCAAATTTTGTAGAATTTGCAATATCTCATTCCTATTTTTCTCATCTAATGCACCTGTAGGTTCATCCGCTATAAGAAATCTAGGTTTATGAGCAAGAGCTCTAATTAAAGCAACTCGTTGCTTCTGTCCGCCTGATAAATGACTTGGGTACTCATTCATCTTATCTATAAGTCCTAAGTCTTGTAATAAACTATCAATGTATTCTATATCTGGCTGTTGGTCAGAATATAGGAATGATAATAAAATATTTTCTTTAACAGTATATTCATCAATAAGATGAAATTGTTGAAAAACAAATCCAATATCACGATTACGGTAACTTGCTTGTTGATTTTCATTTAACTTCTCAATACTTTTTCCGTCTAATATATATTCTCCTTCAAATTCAGAATCAATCAGTCCCAAAATATTGATAAATGTCGATTTGCCCGAACCTGATGGTCCCATTATCGATACAAATTCTCCTTCAACTACCTTAAAATTTATTTCTCTTAAGACATTATTTTTTAGCGTCCCTTGTCCGTAACTTTTACTAATATTTTTTAGTTCTAACATAGACCTTCCCATTCTATCTTTATTATTTATAAATCCAAAAAATGGCAACAACTAGCACTAACATATTTTCTCTCCTTATTTTTTCTACAGGATTATTATACTTCTATGTTACACATTCTCCAAGGTCATAAATGTCACTAATTTCAACAACTTATCTACTAATGAGTACTCAATTAGTATAAAAAGAAACTAGATACGAACTCAATCTAAGGGAAAAACATAATAACTCTTTAAATGATAAAACGCATAATATCAAGTTTTTAAACACCTGATATCATGCGTTTTTATGATTTCGAAAACTTTCTCTCGGTCTTTTTAACTAGTGACATTTTTGTCACTTTTTTATTTTCTAATGTTTATTTTTAAAAAAATCCTGGAGGTCATGTTGCCATTGTTTTTCTAGCTGTTCTATCAAATGACTATTATCAATCATTCTAGCAAATATTTTTGCTTCTTGAAAATAATTTTCAGCTACTGAATAATCTTTTTTTACAAATAATGCATAGCGCCATTCCCATAGTCGAATAATTGGTTTTTTCTGATAGTCATATGATTTTGAGGTAATTTCATTTAATTTGTAAAGAATATCTTCAAATTGACTGTAATTAGCAATTTTTTCAAATATTCCTAACAACAAAAGTAATGAATCTCTGATTAGAAATGAATATTCAATATCAAACATCTCAACTTGTTGTAAAATTTTATCAGCTATTACTAAGAAGGTATTCACTTCAATCTCATCTATTATTGTATCTTGGTGTACTAATCTTACCAAAAATAGCTTTATGATTAAAATATCGTTAACTTCATATTTTGATTTCAACAAAATGTGATCGAAATACTCTTGTAAAATCATTCCTAAATTGCTATCATCATTCCACCAACCAAAATCATCATATGCTTGTAAAACATCTATGATAAACCTTTCTTCCTCAGGAAGTCTATCATAATATTCTTCAAAAATCTTATCAAAAACACTCTCTTTCTTCTGGGCGATAGTTTCATCTTCGTATGTAGGAGTCCTCATCAAGAAATACTTCAATTCTAGATATTCCTTATCCAACTCTATATAACTTGGCATCAACTTGTAATCTTCAACCCCCAAACGTTCAGCGATATATTTTAACTTTGTTAGTGTTGGTCTGGATTCTCCATTTTCAATTCTAATTAATTGACGAATACTTAATTCAGACTCATCCCCACAAAATTCTGAACGACTGATTTTTTTAGCCAAACGTAATCTTTTAATTTTTTCGCCAAACTCTCGCAACCTACAAGAACCTCCTGAGTTGTTTACCTCTATTATAGCATATACTGAATCAAACTATCTGTCAGAACTAAAGACCAAGAGTTTAATACTTCGTCTCGGTTTTTGTGTATTTTTCAAGCAACAAAGCCTCCACTCCCCCAGCAATGCAAGTGCAAAATCCCCTAGAATATGATAGAATAATGAAAAGGACTCTATTAAGGAGGAAAACATGAAAAAACAAACCGTCGCCGTCTTGGGGCCTGGTTCTTGGGGAACTGCCCTTTCACAAGTCTTAAATGACAATGGACACGAGGTACGTATTTGGGGAAATCTGCCCGAGCAAATCAATGAAATTAATACCAATCATACTAACAAACACTACTTTAAAGATGTCGTTCTAGATGAAAATATCATTGCCTACACTGACTTAGCAGAGACACTGAAAGATGTGGATGCGATTTTGTTTGTTGTCCCAACAAAAGTAACACGACTTGTCGCCCAACAAGTTGCACAAACCTTGGATCATAAGGCTATCATCATGCACGCATCAAAGGGATTAGAACCTGATAGCCATAAACGATTATCAACCATCCTTGAAGAAGAAATTCCTGAACATCTCCGCAGTGATATTGTCGTTGTTTCAGGACCTAGTCATGCGGAAGAAACCATTGTGCGTGACCTAACTTTAATCACTGCTGCTTCTAAAGATTTACAAACAGCTCAATACGTTCAGGAACTCTTTAGTAATCACTACTTCCGACTTTATACCAATACGGATGTTATCGGGGTCGAAACCGCTGGTGCTCTTAAAAACATTATCGCTGTCGGTGCTGGAGCCTTACATGGTTTAGGATTTGGGGACAATGCTAAAGCAGCCATCATCGCTCGAGGCTTGGCAGAAATTACCCGCTTAGGAGTAGCACTCGGGGCCAGTCCATTGACCTATAGTGGCTTGTCTGGTGTAGGAGACTTGATCGTAACGGGAACCTCCATCCACTCTCGTAACTGGAGAGCCGGAGATGCTCTTGGTCGTGGAGAATCCCTAGCCGATATCGAAGCCAATATGGGCATGGTGATTGAAGGAATTTCAACGACTCGAGCAGCCTACGAACTAGCGCAAGAACTTGGAGTCTATATGCCAATTACACAGGCTATTTACCAAGTTATCTACCACGGAACCAATATCAAAGATGCCATTTATGACATCATGAACAATGAATTTAAAGCAGAAAATGAGTGGTCTTAACCCTCTAAAGAAAGGATTTTTATGACATCAAAAGTTAGAAAGGCAGTCATCCCTGCCGCTGGACTCGGGACTCGATTTTTACCAGCAACCAAAGCACTTGCTAAAGAAATGTTGCCAATTGTGGACAAACCAACTATCCAATTTATCGTCGAAGAAGCTCTTAAATCAGGTATTGAAGATATTCTGGTTGTCACTGGTAAATCAAAACGTTCTATTGAAGACCACTTTGACTCAAACTTTGAGCTTGAGTACAACCTCAAAGAAAAAGGCAAACATGACTTGCTAAAATTGGTAGACGAAACAACTGGCATTCGCCTTCACTTTATCCGTCAAAGCCATCCTCGTGGTCTGGGAGACGCTGTCTTACAAGCCAAAGCTTTTGTAGGGAATGAGCCCTTTGTTGTCATGCTGGGTGACGACCTAATGGATATCACAGATGACAACGCTGTACCTTTGACAAAACAATTGATGAATGATTACGAGTCGACTCACGCATCAACAATTGCTGTTATGCCTGTCCCTCATGAAGAAGTTTCAGCATATGGAGTTATAGCTCCTCAGGGTGAAGGGATTAATGGTCTCTACAGTGTCGAAACTTTCGTTGAAAAACCAGCTCCAGAAGATGCTCCAAGTGATTTGGCAATCATCGGACGCTATCTGCTCACACCAGAAATTTTTGAAATCCTCGAAAATCAAGCTCCCGGTGCTGGAAATGAAATCCAACTTACCGACGCTATTGATACACTTAATAAAACTCAACGTGTTTTCGCCCGCGAATTTACAGGAGCTCGTTACGACGTTGGCGATAAGTTTGGCTTTATGAAAACATCTATTGACTATGCCCTCAAACACCCACAAGTCAAAGATGACTTGAAAGATTACATCATCCAACTGGGAAAAGAATTGGCTGAGAATGAATAACATAAAAAGATAAGGTTTAAAAAATACCTTATCTTTTTTCATTACATAAATTTTCATCCCATTCCCTTGTAGAAAAGCAAGACTGCAAGTCCTACGAACAACACTAACGCTACCAGTCTCTGACTAGCGCTATACATCCGTCTTTCTCCTCTAACTGGAAAGATAACTGCTAGAAATGCGCCACCGACTGCACCTCCGATATGGCCTGCTAGACTGATTCCTGGAATCAGAACACTTCCAATAATGTTAACCACAAAAAGTGTCAGATAGGATTGTCCCAACTGCTGGATATAAGGATTACGCGTTGCATAGCGAAGAACAATAATTGCAGCAAATAGTCCATAGAGAGAAGTAGAAGCTCCTGCTGCTAAGGATTTTGGACTAAACTCAAAAACAAAGAGATTGCCCATCATTCCTGATAAGAGATAGAGAAAGAAAAACTGCTTAGAACCGAAAATCTCCTCTACTTGCCTACCAAGATAATAGAGCGAAAGCATATTAACAATGAAATGCTCCCACCCAATATGAACAAAAATGGCAGAGAAGAGACGCCAAACCTGCTCAGGAAAGAGGCGAATGGCAGGCCCATACATGGCTCCAAATCGAAATAGGGTATCTGCCCTGTAAAAGTTTCCTCCTGTGGTCACCAACATTAGTAGAAATACCAAGGCCGTCACTAAGAGGAAGAAACTCGTCACAGGGTAACGTCTATCAAAGATTTCCTTCATCAATCAGTACCTCCTGAACAGGAATATCATGATTTTCAGGTATAAAGTCCTGAATTTGACAAGGATATATCGTACTCAAAGTATGACCAGAAAAATATTCCAGATAGCGGTCATAATAACCTCCGCCGTATCCAATCCGATATCCTTCCGTCGTAAAAGCCAGACCAGGAACATGAATCAAATCAATCTGAGAGGCATCCACTACTTCCAAATCTCCCTGTGGTTCCAGTAATCCAAAGGAAGTTTTCACCAACTGCTGTGGATCATAGACCACAAAGTCCATGCGCCCCTTGGGATAGGTTTTAGGTATCAGAACATTCTTGCCGTCCTTCAACGCCTGCTCGATCAGTTCCTGCGTTTGAAACTCATGAGGAAAAGAGAGGTAGGTTGCGATGACCTTGGCTTCTTTGTAAAAGGGGTGTTGTAAAAGTAGTTCAGTTAAAGCTTGATCCATAGCCTGTTTTTGCTCTCGAGGTAAAGCCTTCATTTCTTGCAAGACTTGCTTACGTAATTCCGATTTCATAGACAAGCCCTCTATTCTGCTGCCTTCTTTTTCAGGAAACTAGAGACCGCATCCACCCCAATAGCTAAGGCTTCTTCCTTAGGACTCATCTGAGGGTGATGAAGGGCGTAGGGACTATCAATACCTAGCCAGAACATAACGCCATCAACTTTTGAAAGGAGATAACCAAAGTCTTCACCTGTCATAGCAGGTTCGATATCAATCAACTCAATTCCGTCTTTTTCTTCAAAGAAATCCATCAGTTCACGCGCCAAGGCTGGATGGTTCTCAACAGGCAGGTAACCACCTTGCTTGAGTTCCACTTCGACTTCCATATCAAAGGCAGCTGCAACTCCTTCTGCAACTGTTTTGACCCGCTTTTGCACCAAGAGACTCATGTCCTGTGTCAAGGCCCGAATAGTTCCATGTAAAAAGGCTGTGTCTGTGATGACATTGTTTGTTGTTCCAGCTTGAAAAACGCCAAAGGTCACCACTGCTCCCTCGATTGGGTTAACATTGCGGCTGACAACTGACTGCACCTGGGTCACAAAGTAACTAGCCGCCACCAAGGCGTCATTAGCTTCATGTGGAAAAGCTGCGTGCCCCCCTTTGCCTTTGAAACGGATCTTCACCTCGCAAGTTCCTGCAAAGAGTGTATGAGTATTAGTCGCAATCTGGCCGACTTTCAAATCTGGCCGAACATGGAGGCCATAAAACTGGTCTGGCAACCAGTCTCCAAAAGCGCCATCCTCATACATGAGCATGCCACCAGCTTCATTTTCTTCAGCAGGCTGAAGCAAAAAGAGCAGATTGTTCTTTGGTTGCTCCTCAAGGGCTCGCTCAAGACAGCCCAAAGCAATAGTCATGTGGAAATCATGGCCACAAGCATGCATACGACCTTGGTGCTGAGAGACGAAAGGAAGGCCTGTTTGCTCGATGATCGGCAGACCATCAATATCTGTTCTCCAACCAATAGTACGCTCTGGCTGACTTCCCTGCAAGTAAACCAAAATACCTGTCCGCCAAGTACGAACTTGAACAAAGTCCTTGCCTGCAGTCAATTTCTCAATCACATCTAGCAAATAAGCATGAGTCTTGAACTCCTCCAAGCCAATCTCTGGAATCTGGTGCAAATCTCGTCTAGTCTGAATCAAATCTAACATCTATCTGTCCTCCGATATAGCAGAAAGAGGCTGGAAGAAGGGTTCCGCCTCTTTATTACTTTTACAATTATAAGGTACGAAGCGCATCCTCTAGCGCTGTTTTTTGTTGGGTTTGGGCATCAATCTCTTTGATAATACGAGCTGGAACACCTGCTACTACCACGTTTTCTGGGACATCTTGGGTAACGATAGCTCCTGCTGCGACAACTGAACCACTACCGATTTGAACTCCTTCAATAACCACTGCATTAGCACCGATAAGAACATTGTCTCCAACACGGACTGGTTCTGCGCTAGCTGGCTCAATCACACCTGCAAGAACGGCACCTGCACCAACGTGACTGTTTTTCCCAACGATAGCACGACCACCAAGGATAGCCCCCATGTCAATCATGGTTCCTGTACCAATTTCAGCACCGATATTGATAACTGCTCCCATCATGATAACAGCATTGTCACCAATTTCAACCTGATCACGGATAATAGCACCTGGCTCGATACGAGCGTTGATAGCACGTTTATCTAGCAAAGGAACTGCAGAATTACGAGCATCTTGCTCAACAACATAGTCTTGATTTTCTACTAAACCATCGAGAAGCGGAGCCACGTCCTTCCAGTCTCCAAACAGGACATTTCCTAGTTTAACAACAGATCCAGGTACAGCAGTTGCGAGTTGTCCCTCAAAGGTTACTTTAACACTGGTTTTCTTTTCAGCATTGGCGATAAATTGGATAATTTCTTGAGCGTTCATTTTTGTGGCAGTCATAGGCGCCTCCTAGTTCATTTTAATGATACCTATTCTACCAAAAAAGACCTCAAATTTGAAGCCTTTTTGTTTGTTTTTAGGTATGATTTTTAGGGATGTGAGATAAAACGTGCTGTCGGTAAAAGCAAGCCCCTACCGATACAACCTAAAAACACTCTTCACAACTATCTCCCCGTGTTTTATTGACTATTCTAGTATAGCACACTTTTAGAATTAAGAAAAGACTTTTTATTTACTTTCTTTCGCTTCTTCTATCGATAGGAAAATCATGGGCAAAATAATCAAGGCCATAGCTAGAAGAAGGGACCAATCCACTACCAATCCTAAAAACAAAACACTCAAAAGGGCAGAAGAGAGAGGTTCACTGGCACTGATAACGGAAACCACCAAGGGAGAAACCAAAGACACAGCCTTCATGGAAATAAAAAAAGCAAAAGCCGTTCCAAAGAAAGCAATAGTGAGGCAAATCAAGATACTCCAAATATCAAGAGTAAAGGAAAGCTGATAAACCGGCGAGAGGACATTGCTAAATAAACCGGCCAAAATCATCCCCCACCCAACCGTGGGTACAAAACCATAGCGCTTCGCGAAAGGTTGGGGCAAGATAACATTAAACATAACACCCATGGCACTCAGCAGACCTGTTACAAGGGCTAGTGGCGTCATGGATAACTGAGAGAGATCTCCCTTTGTCGCCATCAAGCAAACACCCAGCATAGCAACCAAAACATAGAAAATAGCGCTTTTTGACGCTCGTTTTTGATAAACCAAGCGATTGTAAAAGAGGATAAAGACAGGACTGATAAACTGTAAAATAGTTGCTGTCGCTGCATTTGAATATTCTACGCAGAGGTAGAAAAAATACTGGACTGAAAAAATCCCCAAAATAGCATAGGCCAAAAAGGGCAGGTAATTTTTCTTATCTCGCCAAATATCTAGCACTTGCGATTTTAATTGCATTGCTGACCAAATGAGCACAAGACTCCCTGCCAGTGTCAAACGCATAGAGGTAATCCAGCCAGAGGACACTTGATAATGAGTAAAGAAATATTCTCCTAAAATTCCACAGATTCCCCATATTAAGCCGGATAGAAGCGAATAAATGGTTCCTTTAATAATCTTTTTCTGATACTGATTCATACCTTTATTGTAACACGAAAGGAAAAAAGAAAAAAGTGGCAATCCATTGATTAGCCACTTCATTTAGCACAGTTTATAGAACTTATCGTCTCGTCCTTGAAGAAGAAGGTCGTGTAGCACTTGAGTTACTGCTATCGCTAGAACTACCACTTGAACTGCTGGAGCTTGATGAAGTTGGTAGACTCCCCACGATGCTAGACCAAGCATTCTGATAATCCGCATCACTTCCACCAATAGCAAAGCGATAACTGGTCGTTGGCGCTCCTGCCTTATTAGCCCAATAGCTGGTAACAGTCGAACCTGTGACCTCTACCTCTTTTCCTTCAACAGAAACCTTCCCTGGTTTTTGACCTGTTGATTTCAAGACTTCGGATTTTACGACACTAGGATCTAAAGCGAAGCGCTCGTTTCCCCAAATGTTTGGGGAGGCTTGCTGAATCGCATTTACCAGATGAGCCATGTAATTAGAGTTATTGGAATAACCTGCTCTACGTGACAGTGAATGATTATCATCATGCCCAATCCAGCCACCTAGGGTTAATCTAGGTGTCGAAAGCATGAGCCACATATTTTCGTCTTGGTTGGTCGTACCAGTCTTCCCAATCCAATCTGCATTAGCCAGAGTAGGATTTAAAGAAGTCAGATTCGTCTTGAAGGTTGTTGTCACACGAGAAGATAGAACTTCTCGCAACAAGCCCTGCATAATTGTCGCAGTAGCTTTTGAATAGACTTGAACCGGTTTATCCTGATATTCATACACCACTCTACCATCTGCTGCTTCAATTTTAGAAATTACATGTTTTTTATGATATAGACCATTATTTGCTAGGGTCTGATAGCCATTGGTATGCTGGGCAACTGTGACTTCAATACCACCACCCATCGGCAGGCTCTCAATACCGTACTCAGGAATCTCGTAGCCCATCTTTTCCATATAACCCTTGACATCAACACCCTTTTCACGAAGCATACGATAGGTCCAGTAAGCAGGGATATTCCATGAATAGTTCAGAGCTTCTCCCAAGGTCATCATTCCTGTTCCCTTGCTATTAGCATACATAATCGGATTACCATTGGCAAAATTTGTTGGATAGTTAGATAGAATCGTTTCGCTTCCCATCAAGCCCTGGTCAATAGCAATACCGTAGGCCAGCAAAGGCTTGGTAGTAGAAGCTGGCGAACGTTTGGTATCAAAGGCATGATTATTTTGATTTTCTTGATAATTACGACCACCTACAAAACCTAGAATAGCACCTGTTTGGTTGTCCATCAGGACATTCCCTACTTCTACACGACCTGTTCCATCGTCTAAAAGATAGCCATAGTCAGCAACCGCATTTTGCATGGCAGAATGAATTTTCTGGTCTATGGTAGTAGTAATCTTATAACCACCATTTTCAATTTCCTTGGATGCCAAATCGCGATAAAACTTCTGAGTTGCCTCATTTTTCAACTCCTTAGCGGAGACATTGTCTCTCTGAACTAGATAATCATATATACGTTCCTGAGCTTCTGCCAAGGCTGTAAAGTATAAATAGCCTCGTGACACACCTGTGACTGTAGCTGAAGGGAGAAAGTCCTGTTTAAGATTGTAATCCTTATATTGAGAATACTCGTCTTTGCTTAAGGCACCTGTACGATACATACTGTAAAGAACTGCCTTAGCCCGTCTCAAGCCTATTTCTAAGTCTTCATCACTCTTCAACTCCCCAGTATTTTCATAAGGAGAATAGGTAATGGGACTCTGTGGAAGTCCTGCTAAAAATGCTGCTTGAGGAACAGTCAACTGACTGGCATCTACACCGAAAATCCCCTCAGCTGCCTGCTGAGCTCCTGCAATATTCTGCCCCTTATTATTTCGGCCAAACGGAGCCACATTGAGATAGGTCGTTAAAATCTCATCCTTATTCATGGCACGTTCCAAGGCAAGAGCATCCACAATCTCTGTCGCCTTACGAGCCAATGTCGGCGCATCCCCAACCACCTGCTGTTTAATCAGTTGCTGGGTCAAAGTTGAACCCCCACTAGAGGAACCCAAACCTACAAATTTCCCCAAGGTCGCACGAATCACCGCCTTGGGCACTACACCCTTATGTTCTTTAAAGTGTTCGTCTTCCGTCGCAATAATAGCCTTCTTCAGATTTTCCGAAATTTGCTCAGATGAGATAGAAGTGCGCAACAAATCACTCTCTATGGAAGCAATCACCGTCCCGTCCGAATAGGTAATCTCTGAAATAGAAGAGATGTCCTTGACCTGATGTACCAATTCTTCTGTCTGAGGCACCCGTACCTTGTCAAACAAGGCCACTCCGTACCCCAAAGCAATCCCAGCTCCCAACATTCCTCCTAGAAAACCGAGCACAAAGAGTAAGTTAAATAGGGCTTTTATACTCAGTAAAATAGCTGGAAAAATGGCTGGCTTCTCTAAGGATTTAGATTTTTGGGCACTTGAACCTTTCTTGCCAGGTCTAGCTGATTTTTTATTTTTTTGTTTTTGCTGGAAAAATTCCAGCATTTTTCGTTTTAATTCATTTAATTGATTTTGCATGGATTTCCTCACTCTATCTATTATACCACAAAAGGGAAACTTTCAATAAAATAGCCACTTTCTTCCCTATTCTGCTAGGCTATTGCCCAAGTTTGTGATACAATAGTTAGAAACAATAATTTTAAAAAGGAGAAAAGACACATGCACATTTTTGATGAGCTAAAAGAGCGTGGTTTGATATTTCAAACGACTGATGAAGAAGCTTTGCGTAAAGCCCTAGAAGAAGGTCAAGTTTCTTATTATACTGGCTACGATCCAACTGCTGACAGCCTTCACCTAGGCCACCTTGTCGCAATCTTGACAAGTCGTCGCTTGCAACTAGCAGGTCACAAACCTTATGCGCTCGTTGGCGGTGCTACAGGTCTCATCGGAGATCCGTCCTTCAAAGATGCTGAACGTAGTCTCCAAACAAAAGACACAGTAGATGGCTGGGTCAAGTCTATCCAAGGACAACTTTCTCGTTTTCTTGACTTTGAAAATGGTGAAAACAAGGCTGTCATGGTCAACAACTACGACTGGTTTGGCAGCATCAGCTTCATTGATTTCCTCCGTGATATCGGAAAATACTTTACTGTCAACTACATGATGAGTAAAGAGTCTGTTAAAAAACGGATCGAAACAGGAATTTCTTACACTGAGTTTGCTTACCAAATCATGCAAGGTTACGACTTCTTCGTCCTTAACCAAGACCACAATGTGACGCTACAAATCGGTGGTTCTGACCAGTGGGGAAATATGACAGCTGGTACTGAATTGCTTCGTCGTAAGGCGGACAAGACTGGTCACGTTATCACAGTTCCGCTTATCACAGATGCAACTGGTAAGAAATTTGGTAAATCAGAAGGAAACGCAGTTTGGCTCAATCCTGAAAAGACTTCTCCATACGAAATGTACCAATTCTGGATGAACGTGATGGACGCAGACGCTGTTCGCTTCTTGAAAATCTTTACTTTCTTGTCACTTGATGAGATTGAAGACATCCGCAAACAATTTGAAGCAGCTCCACACGAACGCTTGGCTCAAAAAGTCTTGGCTCGTGAAGTTGTCACACTTGTTCACGGAGAAGAAGCCTACAAAGAAGCTCTTAACATCACTGAACAACTCTTTGCAGGAAACATCAAAAACCTTTCTGTCAAAGAGCTCAAACAAGGACTTCGTGGTGTACCAAACTACCAAGTTCAAGCAGATGAAAACCACAATATCGTGGAACTGCTCGTCTCATCTGGTGTAGTCAACTCAAAACGCCAGGCCCGTGAAGACGTCCAAAACGGAGCTATCTACGTCAACGGCGATCGCATCCAAGACCTTGACTATGTCTTGAGTGACGCAGATAAGTTAGAGAATGAACTGACTGTTATCCGTCGTGGAAAGAAAAAATATTTTGTATTGACTTACTAAACTGTTCAACATTTACCTATAAAAAAAGGAGTTAACCTCGAGAAAGGTAACTCCTTTTTGTTGTTAATAAGCACATCTATCTAGCCTTAATAGACAGGCTACGCAGGACTATGCGCAAGGTTGTTAGATTATGTAAGATAGAGAGATTTGAAGGACTGAGCCAATTAAACAAGCCAAAGCCAATCAAACTACTATTTACGACAACGGTATCTTGAATATTCTTCTTGATGAGTGTTTGCAAAGATGATGATAGCCAATCCAACTCTTGGAAGAAATCCAAACGATTATCTAACAATAAGATATCACTCATCTGCTTAGAAATATCTGCACTCTCATTCATCACCACACCGATATCTGATAGGGTTAGAGCAGCTGAGTCATTCAATCCATCTCCAACCATCAAAATAGTGTGACCTGCTTTCTGCAGTTCCTCTACTAGCTCAAATTTCCCATCAGGTTTCAAGTCTGTATAGACCTGATCAAAGGGCAAATCTTTGACTAATTCCTCTGTTCTAACCAAGGTGTCCCCTGTTGCCAGAATCAATTTTTTCCCTTGTGCCTTAAGTTTCTCCAAGGCCGCTTTTGCTTCTTTCCTCAAAGGAGTATGAATGCAGAACATTCCAATCAATTCATTCTGATAAGCCAAGAATAAGAGATTGTAGTGACTCTTGTACTCTTCAATTAAAGCATTTTGTTCTGAACTGATATGAATCTGCTCATCCTGCATCAAAACATAATTCCCAATAAAAACTGGTTGCCCATCTATATGAGATTTGATCCCCTTGCTTGCAATATATTGGAGTTTCCCATGCATTTCCTCATGTTCAATCCCCTCTATCTCAGCTTGCTTGACGATGGCATTAGCAATAGGATGATAAATGTGTTCCTCAAGACAGGCACTGATTCTGAGAATATCTTCCTCACTATAGTCCCCAAAAGGTAACACCTTTTCAACTATCGGATAGCTAGTTGTGATTGTTCCCGTCTTATCAAACAAGAAAGTATCAACTTCCAGATATTTCTCCAGAACATCCCCATCCTTAATCACCATTTCACGATTCAACCCCTCCTTGATAGCTGCCAAATAAGCTACCGGAGTAGAAATTTTCAAAGCGCAGGAGAAATCGACCAATAGGAAAGAAATAGCCTTAGAAAAAGAACCTGTTAATAGGTAAGTTAGCCCAGCCCCCAAGAAATTATATTTGACGACCTTGTCCGCCATTTTGATGAAATAGCGTTGTTTCGTTTTCTTGTTTTCTTCAGATTTCTTCATCAACTCAATCAGTTGTAAAATCCGGCTGTTCATCTGATTATCGGTTACACGAATACGTAACTCTCCAGTTTCTAATACTGTATTTGCACAAACCAAATCAGATTCTCTTTTTTCAACTGGAAAACTCTCTCCCGTCAAGGAACTTTCGTTGACCATACCTAAACCTGAAACTACTTGTCCATCAAACAGAATTTCATTTCCTTGAGATAGGACCAAGACATCTCCTATTTGAACATCGGAACTCTTGATACTAACGACCGTATCCCCCTGTACTAAGAATACGTCGCTCTCTTTTGCAAGAAGGCTTTGTTCTAAATCTGTTGCAGTTTTTTTCAAGGACCATTGATCTAAATGATTCCCCAAATCAAGCATAAACATGATGTTGCTAGCAGTCTTGGATTGGTTCATAAACAAGGACAATAAAATCGCCGAACAGTCCAAGACCTCCATCGTTAGTTCCTTACGCGCTAGGGTCTGATAGGCTTCTCTAACATAACCCAAAACCTGATAACAAGTCCATATATAGCGAATAGGATACGGCACAAAACTACGAAAAAGTATACGCTTAATCGCTGCACCTGAAACAATAGAATAAGCACTCTCTTCTCTACGAATGGGAAGAGTCATCAACTCAGAAACTTTCCCTTTATCAATTCTTTTTAAAAAGGCTTCTGCATTATCTAATACAGAAAAGCCTTCTTTTATACGTAGAGTAAAGTGCTGTTGATCCATATAAAACTGGATAGACTCAATCCCCTTTTCATCTCTCGCCAAGGAACGAAGATAGTCTTGAATATCCAAGGTGAGTGAAAAAGAAGATGATAGTCGGATATGTTGGTATCCTCTATGTAGCACTTTAAAAGACATATTATTCTCCTATAAGGCTATCTAATTGCTCTTCTTTTTTCTCTTGCTCGTACAAATATTTGGCATCTTGCAAGACATCGTCTCCATGTTGTTTCACAACAGAAACAGATGCATCTAGCCCGTCTTTCAACTTATAAGCCTTAGCCAAAGCTTTAGAATAACCTTTTTTAGCTTCCTTACTTGCTAAGATTTTCAAACCAAGGGTACCAAATGCGACACCACCCAAAAAGAGTGATGATTTTTTCGCAACTTTTGCGACGGTTAATACTTCTTTTAACATACTTATTTCCTCCTTATCATTATTATATAGCAATTTAGATATAAAAGCAATTTCATTTTATAAATTGGAGAATTATACTCAATGAAAATCAAAG